>DASXAN010000221.1:0-11461 GCA_036406755.1 Gemmataceae bacterium | reverse complement strand
CTCGGCCCACCCTACGGGACGGCAGCCCCGCCTAGTCCACGAACAGGAACTCGTTGCTGTTGAACAGCACCCGACACACGTTCGCCAGCCCGTACTGACGAACGAATCTCACGAACTCCGCCCGCTCCGCCGCCGTCGGCGGCCGGCCCCACACCCGCTCGCACGCCAGCTCGACCTGCCGCCGCGGCCGGTTCGCTCGCCCTTCCAGCAACGCCGCGAGCGCCTTGCTGTGGGTCAGCACGAAGTCGTTATTCAACAGCGCCAGCGCCTGCGGCCCGGTCACCGACACGTTGCGGACCGGCGTCAGTTGTGCCGCGTCTGCCCCGTCGAGGCATTCCACGAACGGATCGGCCAGGGTGCGGAACGCGAACCGGTAGACGCTCCGTCGGTGCCCCTCCGGCCGGTCCCACTGATACGCGGCGTAATCCACGACCACCGGCCGACCCTCGACGCCGGGCCGCGACGTGAACTGCTGGTCCGAGGGCCCGCCCATGCGGCGATCGAGCCGGCCGCTGACGGCCAGGATCGCGTCCCGCACCTGCTCGGCGTCGAGCCGGCCGCGGGTCATGTGGGCGAGCAGGCGGTTGTCCGGGTCAGCCGCGGACGTGCCGGCGGACGACTGGCGGTAGGTCGCGCTGGTGACGATCAGCCGGTGCAACCGCTTGAGCGAACCACCGCTGTCACGGAAGTCGGCCGCGAGCCAGTCGAGCAGGTCCGGGTGCGACGGCGGGCTGCCCATCTTGCCGAAGTCGTTGGGCGTGTCCACGATCCCCCGGCCGAAATGCGACTGCCAGGCGCGGTTGACGATGCTCCGCCAGGTGAGCGGGTTGTCCGGGCGGGTCAGCCAGTGAGCCAGAGCCGCCCGCCGCTCGTGCTCGGGGGCGGCGTCCGGCACGTCGAACCGGCCGGGCAGGCCCGGCAGACACGAGAGCGCGCCGGGATGGGCGACCGGGCCGGCCCGGGTGACGTCGCCGCGCTTGAGGACGTGGACCGGCCGCGGCGTCGGCGACGGCTTGTGGCTGCCATCCGGGGTGAAGTCGTGGGCCGCGGCGTAGACGAGCGTCGGCGGCGGCAGGGCGGCCAGTGCAGCGGCGGTCGTCTCGCGCAAGTAGTGCTCGCCGACCGTTTGCCACTGCCATGCCGAGCGATCGCCAGACGGGACGGCCAGGGCGGCCCGCACCGCCGCCGGCAGCTTCGACGCCACCACCGGCCGGGCGGCCGTCGTCGCCGACAACTGGAACCGGCCGATGACGTGGCCGCCGCCGTGCAACTGCTCCAGCCTGACGGTCAGTTCCAACTCGTCGCCGTCGCCGACCGGCTCGGCCAGCTCGAAGACGGCCTCGTGGTCGCGGCCCTCCTGCGGGTGGATGCCCCACGCCGTTTTCGGTTTGCCGTCAATGGCGTGCTGGGCGGTCCAGTCCGGCTGGTCGTAATCGGCTGACGCGGTCCGCACGGCGACCGGCTTGCCATCGACCGACAGCTTGAACTCGCTCAGATGCAGGTTGCCGTTGTCCGCCCGGCCGGGGCCGTGGTGCGGCAGGGCGTCGTCGGCCAGCACCTCCAACCGGACGGCCGTGATACCGGCCAAGTCAGTCGAAGTGGTGATCGTGTAGGTGTCCGCCTCCGGCCGCTTACCTTCGGAACGTACTGAGCCGTCCGGCAGCCGGGTAAGTGTCGCGCCCTTGTCCGAGGTCAGGTCCGTCGGCGATAGCGTCGTCCAGGCCGGCCGGGTCGCCGCGGTCGCGGCCTCCCAGGCGGCGAGTTCGCGGCGGAACTCGGGGCCGGCTAGCCGGGCCGCGAGCGCCGGGTCGTGGCGGTCCAGCGCGGCCAGCGTCTCCCGCAATTCCCGCCGCCGCCGGCCCACCCGCGGGTCGGGGTCGTAGGCGCGGTCGGCCCGGTCCACGCCGGCGAAATCGGCCTGAAGGCCGTAGTAGTCGGCCTGGCTGATCGGGTCGAACTTGTGGTCGTGACACCGAGCGCAATGGACGGTCAGGCTCTGCACGGTGGCGATGACCGTCGTCACCATGTCGTCGCGGTCCAGGTAGTGGCCGACGACGCGGTCCAGCGAGTCCTCGCGGATGCCCTTGAGCGAGCTTTCGTCCCACGGCCCGGCGGCGATGAAGCCGAGCGCCGGCGTCAGCCACGGCTCGTCGGGGAAGAGGACGTCGGCCGCGATCTGCTCCTGAATGAACCGGGCGTACGGCGTGTCGGCGTTGAACGCCGCAACCAGGTAATCGCGGTATCGCCAGGCGTTCGGGCGGACGCTGTCCGTCTCATGGCCGTGCGTTTCGGCGAAGTGGACGATGTCCATCCAGAAGCGGGCCTGCCGCTCGCCGTAGGCCGGCGACGCGAGCAGGCGGTCCACCAGCCGCTCGTAGGCGAGCGGGTCCGGGTCAGCGACGAACGCTGCAACCTCGGCCGGCGTCGGCGGCAGGCCGGTCAGGTCGAACGTCACTCGGCGGATGAGCGTGCGGCGGTCCGCCTCCGGCGCCGGGGTCAACCCCTCTTTCTCCAGCCGGGCGCGGATGAAGGCGTCGATCGGGTTGCGGATGGCGGCGTGCGGGTCGCGGGGCGTCGGGACCGGCGGCCGGACGAGTGGGCGGAACGACCACCACACCCCCGCTGGCGGCCGGCCATTGCCCGCCGACGCCGCGGCAAGCGCCAGCACGACGGCGACGGTCACGGCGGCGCGGCGGGGCATGAATGGCACCTGACGGGCAGGGGAAGGCTCCTCACTAGCATAGCCGACGCGGCGGCCGGCGGAACCCCCGACCCGGCTGCTTGTGCCGCGCCGCGGGGGCCGGTACCATAGGCAGCGTTGAACCGGGAACCGCGGGTTGGCTTCGTCCTGCCGGGCCAGAGTGGGGAGGTGTCGCCGTGGCATACGACCTGATCATCACCAACGGCACCGTCGTCACCGCCGACGGCACGCAAAAGGCCGACGTCGCCGTCAAGGGCGAGCGGATCGCCGCCGTCGGACCCGGCTTGGTTGCCAACGCCGACGGGGCGAAAGTCATCGACGCGGCCGGCAAGTATGTCATGCCCGGCGCCCTGGACGTGCACGTGCACCTGGAGCTGCCGTTCTGCGGCACCGTCTCCAGCGACACCTGGCTGACCGGCACCCGGGCGGCGGCCCGCGGCGGCGTCACCACCGTCATCGACTTCGCCATCCCCTACGGCGAGCAATCGCTGCAAGACGCCTACGACGCCTGGCTCGAGCGGGCCAGGCCCAAGGCGTGCATCGACTACGCCTTCCACATGGCCATCACCAACTGGGACCGCCACGGCCCCGAGATGGAGAAGATGGTCAAGAAAGGCTGCCCGACGTTCAAGGAGTTCATGATCTACGCGGCCGAGGGCTGGCAGTCCGACGACCGGGCCATCTTCAACGCCCTGGAGCAGTGCAGGCGGCTCGGCGGGATGTTGCTCGTCCACGCCGAGAGCGCCCGTGTGCTGGACGAGCTGATCGCCCGCTACCACACGCCGGAGCTGATGAAGAAGCGCGGCGCGACGCTGCACGCGGTCACCCGGCCGAACTTCATCGAGTACGAGGCGATCCAGCGGGCGATCACCTGGGCCGAGGTGACCGGCGGCCGGCTGTACATCGTCCACATGTCCACCGGCGAGGGGGCCGACATCGTCAAGGCCGCCCGCGCCCGCGGCGTGGACGTGTACGCCGAGACGTGCGTGCAGTACCTCGTCCTCGACGATTCGGTGTTCGCCAAGCCGGACGGCCACCTCTACGCCTGCTGCCCGCAGGTGAAGAAGCCGAAGGACGTGCAGCGGCTGTGGAAGGGCGTCAACGACGGCGAGGTGTGCGTGATTTCGACCGACACCTGCACGTTCACGAAGGCCCAGAAGGCCCGGTGGGAGGGCGACTGGACGAAGATCCCGATGGGCCTGCCGGGGTTGGAGACGCTGGTGCCGCTGGTGTACACGCAGGGCGTGCTCGGCGACCGGATGCCGCTCACCCGGCTGGTCGAGAAGTGCTGCACCAACCCGGCGAAGGTCATGGGCCTGTACCCCCGCAAGGGCGTACTCCAGACCGGCAGCGACGCCGACATCGCCGTCTTCGACCCGCAGAAGAAGTTCACGGTCGACCACGCCACGATGGAGACGGGGGCGGACTGGAACCCGTACCAGGGCATGTCGCTGGCCGGGTTCGCGCAGCACACGTTCTGCCGCGGCAAGCAGGTGGTCACCGACTACAAGTGCGTCGGCGAGAAGGGCTGGGGCCAGTGGCTGCCGCGGGAAAGGGCCGGGGAAATCAATTAACCACAGATGCACACAGATACACACAGATGAGAAGAAGAATCCCCTTCTTTTTCATCTGTGTGTATCTGTGTGCATCTGTGGTTAGTTCTTCTGGAGACGAGTGATGAAGGCCGGTGAGCGGTACAGTTTGGAGATGCTCCGCGAGCGGTTCGCCGACCTGCCGCCGCCGCTGACGGCCGACGAGGCGCTCGTCGAGGCGACCCGCTGCCTGTACTGCTTCGACGCCCCCTGCACCCGCGCCTGTCCGACCCGCATCGACGTGCCGAAGTTCATCCGGCAGGTCATGCACAAGAACGAAATCGGTGCGGCGAAAACGATCCTCGACGCGAACATCTTCGGCGGCTCCTGCGCCCGCGCTTGCCCGACCGAGGTGCTGTGCGAGGGGGCGTGCGTCGATAACACGCTGTTGCGGTCGCCGGTGCAGATCGGCCGGTTGCAGCGGTTCGCCACCGACGCCGCGTCCGCCAAGGGCGTGCGGTTCTTCGTGCCGGGGCCGCCGACCGGCAAGCGAGTCGCGGTGATCGGCTCCGGCCCGGCCGGGCTGACCTGCGCCCACGAACTGCGGAAGCGCGGCCACGACGTGGTCGTGTTCGAAGCCCGCGACGTGCCCGGCGGGCTGAACACCCTCGGCATCGCCGCCTACAAGATCTCCACCGAGTTCGCCCTGTCCGAAGTCGAGCTCGTCCGCCAGGTCGGCATCGACCTGCGGCTCAACCAGCGGGTCACGGCCGACGGGCTGACGAAGCTCCTGAAGGAGTTCGACGCCGTGTTCCTCGGCGTCGGCCTGGGCCACACGCACCCGCTCGGCATCCCCGGCGAGGGCCTGCCCGGCGTCTGGGAGTCGCTGGACTTCATATTCCAGACGCACACCAGGCCGTACTCCGAGTGCGAGGTCGGCCGGCGGGTCCTGGTGATCGGGGCCGGCAACACGGCCGTCGACGTGGCCACCGCCGCGACGCGGCTCGGGGCCGACGAGGTGACGATCGCCTACCGCCGGGGCGAGACGGCCATGCCGGCGTTCGCCTACGAGTACGGGCTGGCCAAGGCGGACGGGGTGCGGTTCGAGTGGTTCGCCCAGCCGGTGCGGGTGGCGGCCGGGCCGGACGGGCGGGCGGCCGGCGTCGAGTTCGTGCGGACCAGGCCCGCCGACCCGGCGTCCCGGCACGGCCCGCTGGCGACCGTGCCCGGCTCGGAGTTCGTGCTGCCGGCCGACATGGTCGTGAAGGCCCTGGGTCAGGAGCCGCTGTTGGAATTGCTGCGGGCGCTGCCTGGGTTGGCCCTCGACGGCAGCAAGGTGAAAGTGGGCCGCGCGACCGGCGCGACGGGCGTGCCGAAGCTGTTCGCCGGCGGCGACTGCATCCGCGGCGGCGGCGAGGTGGTGGACGCCGTGCAGGACGGCAAGGTGGCGGCCGCCGGCATCCACGCCGCCCTGTCCGCCTAGCCGCGGGCCGGCTCCTTCTCGCACACCGGCGGCATCGGAAGTTCGCGGCCGGCCTCGGCCGCCGCCTCCTCGATGGCCGTCGCCGCCTTGTCCCGATTCTTGGGCGGCCGGCGGCGGCCCCGCTTGGCCTGGTGCCGCTGGGCCGCCTCCTCGATCGAGTGGCACTCGGTCAGCTTCAGGTCCTGGCGGGCCAGTTCCACCAGCTTGTTGTAATACCGCTTGAGCACGGCCACGTCGTCCTCGGACATCTCCTCGACGTTGATCAGGCGGTTGCTCGCCCCCTCGACCGCGGCCACCAGCTCGTTCAGCTTCAGGTGGACGGCGATCGAGTCCTTGTTCTGCGACCGCTGGATCAGGAACACCATCAGGAAGGTGACGATGGTCGTGCCGGTGTTGATGACCAGCTGCCAGGTGTCCGAATAGTGGAACATCGGCCCGGTGACGGCCCAGACGATGATGACGAGCACGGCCAGGGCGAAGGCCCAGGAACTGCCGGTCCAGAGCGTGGCCCGGCGGGCGAACTTCTCCAGGATGCCCATGTGAATGCGGCGGTGCGGCATGTAGCTTTCTCCGGGATTGAGGGCCGGTATGATAGCGCCACGCCGTGAGCGCATCCCCGCCCGGAGCCAACCAATGCAAGTTACGTACCTCGATCACGTGTCGGTACTGATCACCGACGTGGAGCGGAGCCGGCGGTTCTACCGGGACGTGCTGGGTTTGCGGGAAGTGCCGCCCCCGCCGACGTTCGACTTCGTCGTCGTCTGGTTCGACCTGGGCGGGCAGGCCCTGCACCTGCTCCTGAAGCCGCAGCCGGACACGATCTCGCCGCGGCACTTCGCCCTGGGCGTGGCGGACGCGGTGGCGGCCCGGGAGCGGTGCCGGGCGCACGGGCTGGACGTGCAGGAGACGGTGCGGATTCCGAACGCGGACCGGTTCTTCATCCGCGACCCGGACGGCAACCGGATCGAGCTGATCCAGTGGCTGAAGCCCTACGACCCGGCGGCGACGTGAGCATGGTTAGCCGCGACGCGGAGCGGAGCGCGGTTGCAAGCGCGCTCCGCTCCGCCGAGCCTCCGCGTCGCGGCTAACCGGTATTACCTAGTAATTGAATTCCGCCCGCAGGAATAACCCCTGGGCCATCACGTCCCCGTTCGTCGCGCCGACCTTGCCGACCGCCCAGTAGTGCTCGAACGAGTACCCGGCCGTCAGCCGGTAGCGGCCGTCCGGGTGCGACAGCCAGCTCAGCCCGGCCTGCAAGGCGAGCATCGGCACCCCCTGCGACTGGTGCTGGTCGAACCCGCCGAACGCGACCGGTTGCCGCGGGTCGCCGGCCCACTCGGCGTAGTGCTGCGTCACCCGGCCCCACAGGTCGGCGAACTCGGCCCGCGTGTACACCGCCAGCCCGGTCGGCGGCAGCTCCCGCGTCAGGTCCAGGGCGATCGCCGGCCCCGCCCCGACGAAGTGGTCCGTCACGTGCTGGCCGACCCCCAGCCCCTGCCCGAGCGAGTCGAAGTAGATCGACGACAGCTTCGCCCCGACCTCCCACCGCATCCCCCACAGGGCGCCGAGCGGCTGCTCGCGGGTCGAGTACGCCAGGCCGACGGTGTTGATGTCCAGCCGGCTGAAAACGACGCCGTCGCCGGCGAAGTCGAAGTCGCGGACGAACTCCCGCCCCTCCGACGCCAGGTTGCGGTAGGTCAGCAGGATCGCGCCCAGGTCGTCGCGGAGGCGGTAGCCGAGGGTGAACTGCGGGGCGACGGTCGAGTCCAGGTCCACGGCCGGCAGCATGACGAGGTCGGTCACGCCAAACGGCCGGACGACGACGGGGGCGGCCAGGCCGTTGGTGACGTGCGGGAACAGGATGCCCAGCTCGACCCCGCCGAAGAGCCCCGGCTTCGGCCCGGACGGCGGGCATGGGCACGCCAGATCCGGGACCGGCAGCGGGACGGGGGCGGGGTCGGGCGGCGGGGGCGGCAACAGCGGCGGCACGTCGGCCGGGTGCGGCAGGGTGGTGACGACGCCGGGCGCGGCCGGCGGCGACGCTGGAACGGGGGCCGGGCTCGGCGTCGCAGGTGGTTGGGCAGCGGCGATACCGGCCGTGAGCATTCCCAGGACCGTCAGTAGCCCGCGGAGCGCGCGCAGCATGATCGGCCTCCCGGAACAGGGGGACGTGTTCCGGCCGGGGCATACCCGAGGCGGGTGGCGGGTGCAAGATCAGTGGGGCGGGCGCTGAGCGGCCGTGCGCTACTTCTTCTTGGTCGGCTTCTTCTTGGCCGCGGCCTTGGCGGCCGGCTTCGTCGGGGCCGGCTTCGCGGCCCCCTTCTTCTTGTGGAAAATGGCGTCGTAGCCGTCGGCGAACTTCTGCGTCTCGGACAGGCCGACTCGGACGATGCTCACGGCGGTGGTCCTCGGGGTGCGAACCTGGGTGACGGACCCCGGCAGTATACCGGCCGCCTTGGGAAAAGAGAATCGCCCGGCCTGCGGACGGGTCGTGACTCCGCCGGAGCGGCGGGGACCCGTGGGCCGGGCGAATCGGTTCGAGATGGGACTGCGGTTCACGTGGGCGACGCTCCACTCTACCCGCCGCCGGCCGGCGGTCAAACCGCGGCACGTCGCCGCGACGGTGTGTTGCCCGGCCGACATGCCGGTGGTGTCCGTCCTGTCGGGCGGCGCGGTCGTGCGGTTTTTCGTTGCCCGGTCCGCGGCGGGACCGGACAATCCCCGACATGGCGCTCACCCCGCCGGCCGACCGCCCGGACTCCGCGTTCGCCTCGATCTGGCACGCGCCGCTGGCGCCGGTGGCGCTGGCGGTGACGGCCGGTGTCGTCGCCGACCGCGCGCTCGGCCTGCCGCCGGCTGGAGTCGTGCTGGCGCTGGGCGTCGGGTTGGTCGGCTGGGCGGCGGGCTTGAGCAAATCCGCCGCGGCCGGCCTGCCGCTGCTCTGGCTGGCCTGCGCCGCCGCCGGGGCGCTGCACCACCACCAGTTCCGGTCGGTCTTTGCCACGGATGACGTCGGCCGGCTGACGACCGCCGAGCCGAAGTTGGTCCGCCTCCGCGGCCGGCTGGCCGAGGAGCCGACTTCCGCCGGCCCGGCCAAGCCCGACCCGTTGCGGTCAATGCCCCGGGCGGAGCCGGCCCGGGCCGTGCTGGCCGTCACGCAGTTGCAAGAGTGGGACGACTGGCGGCCGGCGTCCGGGCGGGCCCGGCTCGTGGTCGCCGGCCCGCTCGACGGGCTGCACGTCGGCGACTTCGTGGAGGCGGTCGGCTGGTTGAGTGCCCCCGGTGAGCCGGCGAATCCGGGGGAATGGGACCCGGCCGGCCACTACCTCGACGACCGCATCACCGCCCTGCTGAGCGTCCACAAGACTTCGGACGGCGTGGTGCGGCTGGCGGAGGGCTGGGCGGAGGCACCGGCCGGGTGGCTGGCGGCCGTCCGCGGCTGGGGCCGGCGGGCGCTGGAATCCTCGCTGCCGGCGGAACGGTCCGGCGTGGCGGCGGCCCTGCTGCTGGGCGACGGCTCGGCGATGGCCCAGGCCGAGTGGGACAAGTACATCCGCACCGGCGTCATCCACGCCCTGGCGATCTCCGGCCAGCACCTCGTCGTCCTGGCGGCGTTTTTGTGGCTGGTCCTGCGGCTGGCCGGGGTGCGGCGGAAGCACGGGGCGGTGGCGGTGGCGCTGGTCCTGGTCGCCTACGCCGCCCTGACGGGCGGCCGGCCGCCGGCCACGCGGGCCGCGGTGATGGTGGCCGTGGTGTGCGGCGGGCTGGTGCTGCGGCGGACGGTCCTGCCGGCCAACGCGTTCGCCCTGGCGTGGCTGGTCGTGCTGGTGTTGCAGCCGACCGACGTGGCCGACGCCGGCAACCAGTTGTCGTTCCTGTGCGTGGCGATGTTGACCTGGGGGACGGCCCGCTGGTTCGTCCCGCGGGAGCCGGACCCGCTGGAGAAGCTCATCGACGCCAGCCGGCCGGCGTGGGTCCGCGGCCTGCGGCGGGCCGGGCGGTGGCTCGCCGTCAGTTACGGCATCACGCTGGTGCTGGGTTTGGCGGTCATGCCGCTGGTGGCGTACCGCTACCACCTGATTTCACCCGCGGGCCTCCTGATTGGGCCGCCCGTTGTGATTCTGACTTCGATCGCCCTGGTCGCCGGCTTCCTGCTGCTGATCGCCGCCGCGGTCGTGCCGCCGCTGGTGCCGGTGTTCGCGTGGGCGACCGACTGGAGCCTGCGGCTGTGCGGCTGGGTGGTGGACGCGGCGGATCGGTTGCCCGGCGGGTGCATCGCAGTCGCCGACGTGCCCGGCTGGTGGCTGGCCGTGTTCTACGCCGGGCTGCTGTCCGCGCTAATCCTGCCGACCGTGCGGGCGCGGTGGCGGCCGCTGGCGCTGGCCGGCGTCGGCTGGCTGGCGCTCGGACTGGTACTCGTCCTCGGACGGCCGTCGCCGGACGGGCTGCGGGTGACGTTTCTGGCGGTCGGTCACGGCGGCTGCACGGTGCTCGAAACTCCGGACGGGCGGGTGCTGCTGTACGACGCCGGGGCGCTGGCCGGGCCGGACGTGACCCGCCGGCAGATCGCCCCGTTCCTGTGGCACCGCGGCGTCCGCCGGATCGACGAGGTGCTCGTCTCCCACGCCGACCTCGACCACTTCAACGGCCTGCCCGCCCTGCTCGACCGCTTCCCCGTCGGCCAGGTGACGCTGACACCGAGCTTCGCCGACAAGCCGACGCCGGGCGTGCGGGAGGCGCTGGCCGCGCTGGAGCGGTCCGGCGTGCGGACGCGGGTCGTCAAAGCCGGCGACCGGCTGACGGCCGGGGACGTGACGCTCGACGTGCTGCACCCGCCGCCGGCCGGCCCGGACGGCAACGAGAACGCCCGCAGCCTGGTGCTGCTGGTGCGGCACGCCGGCCACTCGCTGCTGCTGACCGGCGACCTGGAGGGGCCGGGGCTGAGCCGGGTCCTGGCGACGCCGCCGACGCCGGTGGACGTGCTGATGGCTCCGCACCACGGCAGCAAGGCGGCGAACGTCCCCGGATTGGCAGCGTGGTGCCGGCCGCGGCTGGTCGTCGCCTGTCAAGGACCGCCACCCTGGCCGACGCAGGTGCCGGCGATGTACGAGTCGCACGGGGCGACGTACCTGGGCACGTGGCCGCACGGGGCGGTGACGATCGTGAGTCATCGCACGGGGCTGGTGGCGGAGACGTTCCGCACTCATCAACGGATCGTCGTGAGGATGGGCGGGGGGAAGTGAGCTTCGCGCCGTAAGCCCATCCGCGGCGGCGGGTGGGGTCTTTACCCACCCGCCGCCGCGGGTGGGCTTCGGGGTTCACTGCGGTTTTTCGCTAACCCACGTCCACACCCAGGCGCCCTCTTTGGCGTGGTCCAGAATGTACCCGTAGACGTTCAGCTGGTGCGCCCGGTCCCGCACGGGCAGCTCCTTGCCGCGCTTGCCCCACATCTGCGCGGTCCACCCGCACCGATCCCGCAGCTCGAACCAGGTGTGACGCTTCGCCTTTCCCATCCAGGCCCGCGCCACGCCGGGCGGCAACTTCGCCAGGACATGCACGTGCTGCCCGCCGACCGAGATGCACAACACGAATGCGCCGATCTGCTGCAGCTTGTCTCGTAGCGCCATGCCGACCAGTTCCCGCTGCTCGCGCGAGAACACAACCGCCGGCCGCTTGAGTGATTCCCGGCTCCGCCGCTCGCGGTCGGCGTACTGACCCGGCGGCGGCGGGCTCTTGTAATCGCCC
>DASXAN010000220.1:0-7483 GCA_036406755.1 Gemmataceae bacterium | reverse complement strand
CCTTCCGGACGTAGGCGGAGTCGTCAACGATCAGCACCCGCACAACCTGGTCCATAGGCCGCCGGTCCAGTTATCGTCTGACGTAAACGAACGCCCCACCGACCTCCTCCAACTCGAAGGAGGCCGCCGCCCGCAACAGCGACTCGGACGCCCCGACGAACAGGTAGCCGGGCCGCGGCATGCTGTCGGCGAATCGGCCGACGACCCCGGCGACCGTGGCCGTCGAGAAGTAGATGAACACGTTCCGGCAGAACACGAACGGGGCGGTCGAAAGAAAGGCTGTTTCGGCCGGCTCCAGAAGGTTTGCCTGGAAGTACCGAATCCGCTTGTGCAATACCGCGGCCACCCGCCAGCCGTCGGCCACTGGGGTAAAGTACCTGTCGCGCAGGGCCGGGGGTAGGGCGCGGAACGCCCGCTCACGATAGACGCCGGCCTGGGCCCGTTCCAGCGCCGCCCCGCTCACGTCGCTCGCCCACACCTCGACGTCGGCCCGGTCGAACCACCCGGCCTCGGTCAGTGCCAGGGCGATGCTCAGCGGCTCTTCGCCCGTGGCACAGGCGGCCGACCAAACGCGGATCGGGCCGCGGCCGGCAGCGACGTGCGCAGGGATGAGCACGTTCGTGAGCGCCTGGACCTGCTCGATTTCCCGCCAGAAATATGTCTCCTGGACGGACAGGGCGTCGGTCAGCCGCGGCCACTCGTCCGCCGCCGCGGGGTCGTACTTCAGCAGGTAGAAGTAGTCGAGGAACGAGGCCAGCCCGCGGTCCCGGACCCGCTCGGCCAGCTTGACCGCCAGCAGGTCGCGGCGGTCGTCCTCGAACGAGACGCCGATCCGGTCGCGGATGAGGTCCCTCAGGATGACGAACACGCCGACCGGCAAGTCGAGCGGACGCGCCTCGGACGCCATGCCCCGTCCTTCCCCCGTGCCCGCCGGTTAGCGGTTCGGCCCGCGGCCGCCCCGCCGCCGGGTCGTCCCGCCCGCCCGCACCAGCCGGTCGGCGACGGCGGCCAGTGCCGTCACCCGGTCCCGCAGCCCGTCCGTGGCCCGCCGCGATTCTTGCACCCCCTGGGCGTTCCGGTCGCTGACGGCCCGGAGCTCGACGAGCGATTTGAGGACCACCTCGCCCGCCGCCGAGTGCTCCCGGTTCGCCTGGGTGATGAGGGCCATCTGCCGCGACACCTGGTCGGCCCCGGTAGACATATCTTTCGTCGCCCGGGTCTGCTCGGCAACGGCCTGGGCCAACTGGCCGGACTGCTTCCGCATTTCCTGGACCGCTTTCGCCACCTGGCCGGCGGCGGTCGCCTGTTCGCCCATCGCCTTGGAGATGTCGCCGAGTTGCCGGGCCTGCCGGTCCACTTCCTTGACCACCTCGTCGGCGCCCTTGGCCTGTTCGGCCACGGCCCGGGCGGTGCTCGCGGCCCCCTTCCGCATGGACGCCAGCGCCTGGGTGACCTGGTCCGCGCCGGCGGCCTGCTCCCGGGTCGCCTTGCGGACCTGGTCGGCGAGGGTGCGGGTCGCCTGGCCGGCCTTGATGATGTCGCGGGCCGCCCGCCCCTGCTCGCCCATCGCCTGGGCCACCTGCCGGGCGATCGTCCGCATCTGCCCGGTCGCCTGGGCGATGGCCTGGGCGGCCTTCGTCTGTTCGGCCGCGGCGGTCGTCACCTGCCGGGCCTGGGCGGCCGTCGTGTTGACGGTGGCGACGACGTGCTGCCCGGCCTGGAATTGCTCGGCGGACGCCCGCGCGATCTGGCCGACCACCTGGGTCGTCCCCTGCACGCCGGCGAGGATCTTCTTCAGGCCGGCCATCCCGTCCTCGGCCAGCTGGCTGCTCTCGTGGGCCACCTTCACCCCGTCGGCGGACGCGGACACGGCCTCCTGGACCGCCTCCTGCAGGCCCCGGACGATCGCCGAGATGTCGGCCGTCGCCTGGGCGGCCCGGTTGGCGAGGTTGCGGATCTCCTCGGCGACGACGGCGAACCCGCGGCCGGCCTCCCCGGCCCGGGCCGCCTCGATCGAGGCGTTCAGGGACAGCAGATTGGTCCGCTCGGAGATCAGGTTGATGGCGTTGACGATGCCGCCGATCTCGCCGGCCCGCTTGCCCATCTCCTTGATGACCGCGGCCGACTGCGTCATGGAGTCCCGCACCCGGGACAGGCCGTGGATTGACTTCTGGACCGCCGCCCCGCCCTCCTCGGCGTCCCGGGCGACCCGGCGGGTGGTCTCGTCCGCCTCCTTCGCCAGGCCGGCGACCGCGGTGTTGGACCGGTCGAGCTGGGTGGCGCTGGTCGCCGCCGCCGCCGCCGCCTCGGTGATCTTCTCCGCGCTCTGGGCCACCCCGGCCGCCGACCGGGCCACCTGCTCGATGCCCGTGGCCACCGACTCCACCTCGGCCGACAGGCTTTCCGCCGTGGCGGCCATCTGTTCCGTGGAGGACGCCATCTCGCTGATGGCCGCCGCCGTGCTGTCGGCGGCCGCGGTCAGCTCGTCGGCGTTCTTCGTCACCCCCTGGAACGACCGGGCCAGCTCCTCGACCGTCGTGCCGCTCTGCTCCACGGACGCGGCCAGGGCGGTGGTGTCGTCCCGCACCCCCTTGATCGACGCCGCCATTTCCACCACCGACCCGCGGACTTCTGTCGCCCCGGTGGTCATCTCCTGGGCCGTCGCGGTCACGGCGCGGATCGAGTTCGCCGTCTGTTCGACCGACGCCGCCGTCTCGGTCAGGGCGGCGTTGAACCGGACGGTGTTGGCGTTCACCTGCTCGATGGACGCGGCCATTTCGTTCGCCGACGAGGCCAGGCCCTCGGCCGACGCGGTGACGACGGCGGCCTGATCGGCCGTCTCCTTCAGCGACGCCGCCGTCTGGTTCGCCGCACTGGCCGCGGCGTCCAGCGACCGTGACTGTGCCTGGGTCCCGGTGAGGACCTGGTCGGCGATCCGGGCCAGCTCGTCCACCGCGGTTGTGATCCGGTCCGCCTCGGAACGGAGGTGGCCGATTTCGGTATCCGACATTGGTGCCATGGCTGTCTCCGGTGAGCGCCCGTGGTGCGGCGGGCCGTCCGCCTACGGGGCTGGCGGGTTGGCCGCGGGCGGCTGCCCCGCGGCGTGATTCACGACTTCGGCCACGTCGAGGATGAGGACAACCCGGTCGTTGAACGTGACCACGCCGCTCAGGTACTTCCCGCTCGTCCCGGCCAGGCCCTCGGGGGGCGGCTGGATCGAGTCCCCGGGGATGGCCACGAACTCCCGCGCCTGGTCCACGATCAGCCCGACCGCCCGGCCGGCGTGCTCCACCACGATCAGCCGCGTCTTCAGGTCGTAGGCGGCCCGGTCGAACCCGAACCGGCGGCGGAGGTTGACGGCCGGGACCACCTGGCCGCGGGAGAACACCACCCCGTCCACGAACGGCGGGGCGTTCGGCACGGGGGTGACCTGTTCGACCATCTCCAGCCGCTGGACCACGCGGCTGGGGACGGCGTAGGCGGTGCCGGCCAGGTCGAACAGGACGTAGGACTCGGCGGTCGCCACGGTCGCACTCCGGACGGGTCACACGGTCGGCCGCCGGCGGCCCCGGGCCAGCCGGGCCAGGCCGGTCGCATCGAGGATGAGGACGGCGCGGCCGTCCCCCAGTTCGGTCGCCCCGGCCAGCCCGGGGGCCTGCACGAGCGGGTCGGCCAGGGGGCGGACGACGACCTCCCGCACCCCGAGGACGCGGTCGGCGGCCAGGGCGACGGCCTGGCCGCCCTCGCCGACGACCAGCGCGGGGAACGCCCCGGCCGGGCGGGCCGCCCCGAACAGGTCCGACAGCCGCAAGAGCGGCAGGACGCCGCCGCGGTGCCGGAGCAGTTCGTTGTTCTCCAGGACCGTCGCCGCCCCCGCCTCGACCTGCACGACCTCGCGGACGGCCGCCTGCGGGACGGCGTACCGCTCGCCGCCGACGGCCACGACCAGGGCGTCGGCGATGGCCAGCGTCAGCGGTAGCCGGGCGGTAAACCGGGTGCCGCGGCCGGGCCGGCTGTCCAGGGACAGTTCGCCGCCCAGGTCCTCGACCGCCCGCCGCACCACGTCCATCCCGACCCCGCGACCGCTCGCCCGGTCCGCCGTCTCCCGGGTCGAAAACCCCGGGGCGCAGATCAGGTCCATAACTCCGGCGGGGTCGGTCGGGGCGTCGGCCGGGATGACGCCGGCGGCACGGGCCCGGGCGAACACCCGGTCCGGGTCGATCCCGCGGCCGTCGTCCTCCACTTCGACCACCACCGCGCCCCCCGCGGCGGCGGCCCGAAGGTCGATGCGGCCGCGGCGGGGCTTGCCGGCCGCGGCTCGTTCGGCCGGCGGTTCCAGGCCGTGGCTGACCGCGTTGCGGACCAGGTGCAGGAGCGGGTCGGCCAGCCGCTCGGCGACGAACTTGTCGATCTCGGTCCCTTCCCCGGTCACCTCCAGGTCAACCTCCTTGCCGCTCTCGCGGGCCAGGTCGCGGACCACGAACCTCATGCGGGCGAACACGTCCCGGACCGGCACGAGGCGGACCCGCATGACCCCCTCCCGCAGGTCGCGGAGGAGCCGCTCGATGGCCAGGCTGGTCTCTTGCAGCTCCCGCCGCGCGCGGCCGGGCAGCACGGCCGCCACCCGGCCCAGCTCGTTCTCCAGTCGCGCCCGGGTGATGACCAGCTCGCCGACCGTTCGCATCAGGTCGTCCAGCCGGCCGAGGTCCACGCGCACCAGGCTGGCCGGGGTCAATCGGGTCGCGGGCGGACCGCCCCCGTCCGGCGGCTCGTCGGCCGGCGGCGGGGGCGGCGCGTACGGCTCGACGGTCAGGCCGCCGTCGGCGAGGTCGCCGGCGAAATCGTCCGCCCCGCTGGTGACGACGAACGCGAACGAGATGCCGCCGCCGGGGGTGACGATGGGCTCGGCGTTGACGATCTCGCCGGCCGCTTGCAGCCGCTCCCGGACGGTGTTCACGGACACCCCCCGTGCGGCGAGGACCGGGGTCGGGACGAACGTCACCCGCCAGACCTGCAGTCCCTGGCGGACGGCGGCATCGATCCGAGCCCGCTTGTCCGGGGTCAAGACGGGACGACCGGGGCCGGACGGCCGCGGCCCGGGAGCCGCGGGGCGCCGTCCGGGGTCCGGTACCAGGGCACCGACCCGACCGATCACGGCGTCCACGTCGGGCGGCGGCCGCTGGTCGCGGCGGGCGGCGACGACCTGCTCCAACAACCGCACCCCGTCGATCAGGACCGCCACGCCGGCCGCGGACAGGCCGACCCGGCCCTTGCGGACGGCCCCGAGATAGCCCTCCAGGCCGTGCGCGAGCCGTTCGGCCTCGCCCACCCCCATCATCCCCGACAGCCCCTTGATCGTGTGGAAGTTGCGAAAGAGTTCGTCGAGCGGCTCGCGGCCGATCCGGTCGGGCGCCGGTTCGGCGGCGAGCAGTACGCGGCCGGCGGCCGTCAAGTGCTCGTCGCACTCGGCCACGTAGTCGGACAGGAGGTCGGCGAAGTCAGTCGGGTCGTTGTCGGGCACGGATGCTCGTCGCCTGGCACCGGCACCGAGGCCGGTCAACGGGCAAAGCCGGACTCTCGGGAAGAGTCCCCGCAAAATGACCAGTCTACGTGGTCGGCGGCCGGAATGCTGCGGCAGATTCGTGGCCGCAAGACGCCCGTCGGCCGTGCAAATCGGTTGTGCCAGATGTGCCGTGCGAACGGCCCCGCGACCCGACCGCGGGCGGCGTCGGGCGGGCCCGCCCGTTTCGCCGCCGGGCCTCGTCCGTCGCGGCCCTCCGGGCACCGGCCTGGAAAACCGGCCGCCTGTGAGTGGCGGGCGTGGGATTCGGACCCGCGGTAGGGTTGCCCCCGCGACGCGCAGCCCCGCGGCCTCAGACGGGCCGCATCGGCCCCGGACTGGAGCGGCGCCGGCAAAGCGTGACCCGGTTGCCGCAGGCGTTGAAGCCCATCCAACTGGTGCAGGCCCGCGCCACGAAAAGGCCCCCGCCCGCCGGCACGCCCGGCGCTCGGGCCGGGTCAAACCCGTCGCCCTCGTCTTCCACTTCGAGCAGGACCTCGGTGGGCTCGACCAGGTAGCGGACGCGGACGAGCTTGTCCGGGTCGCCCCGGTTGCCGTGCAGGAAGGCGTTGGTCAGCACTTCGAGCAGCGCCAGGCCGGCGGAGACGATGTCCACGCGGGGGTAGCCCAGGACCCGCATCCAATCCTCGACCTCCCGGAAGAGCGGGCGCAGCTCGGCCAGCGACGACGCCTGAACGTGGCGCGCGGCCGGGAGCAGGCTGAGTTCGACCCACAGGTCCTCGCGGCGAACTTCTTTGTCGTAGTGATACATGACAGTCCTCCGGGTCGCCGGCACGCCCGGCCGTTCGGCACCGCATCGACGGCAACCGGCGGGGGCGCGGCGGAACGATGCCGCGGCCGAAAGCGCTTGCTGACTCCGTCAGTCAAGCCGAGAATGGTTTCGGAAACCTGCCACGGCCACCCGGACCGGATTCCCGAAATGTCCGACACCGCTCCAGGCCGGGTCACGGCGATCCTCCGGGCCGCCCAGAAAGGGGACCGCGAGGCGGCCGACCGGTTACTCGCCCTCGTCTACGGCGAGCTGCGCAAGCTGGCCCAGGCCCGGATGGCGCGGCTGCCGCCCGGCCAGACGTTACAGCCGACCGCGCTCGTCCACGAGGCGTACCTGCGGCTGCTCGGCAGGAGCGACCTGCACCTGGACAGCCGGAAGCACTTCTTCTTCGCCGCGGCCCGGGCCATGCGCGACATCCTGGTGGAACAGGCGCGGCAGAAGCTCGGCCCCAAGCGCGGCGGCCGCCACCGCCGGGTGGAGTTGAACGAGGCCGCCGCCGCGTGCGGGCCGCCCCCGGACGAGGTGCTGGCCCTGAACGACGCCCTGACCGAGCTGGAACAGGAAGACCCGCTCAAGGCCCAGCTCGTCACCCTACGCTACTTTTCGGGGATGAGCATGGGCGAGGCGGCCGAGGTGCTGGGCGTGTCGGAGCGGACGTTGCACCGCCACTGGCAGTTCGTCAAAGCCTGGCTGAAGAGCCGCCTCGGCCCGCCGGCCGACCCGGCGTGACCCGCCCGTGCCCGGCGCACCAAACGCCCGCCGGCGAAGGTCGAACATGCCCGAGCCAGCCCTCCAGCGCGTCGAGGAACTGTTCCACCAGGCGCTCGCGCTGGACCCCACGGAGCGCCCGACCTTCCTCGAGACGGCGTGCGGCGGCGACGCCCAGCTCCGGGCGGCCGTCCTCGAGGTGCTCAAGCACCACACCGCCGACCGAGACACCGACGACTTCCTCGTCAGCCCCCTGACCCGCGCGGTCCGGGCCCTCCGACCGGAGGCGCCCACGCAGCCGGGCGGCGAGCCGGCCGGAGAACCTTCCGGCGGCGCGCCGTGGCCCCGCGTCCCGGGCTACGAAATCCTCCGGGAGCTGGGCCGCGGCGGCATGGGGGTCGTCTACCAGGCCCGGCAGGTCG
>DASXAN010000219.1:0-1648 GCA_036406755.1 Gemmataceae bacterium | reverse complement strand
AGCCGTCAATCAGCAAGCTCGTCCCGTTCGCGCCGAGGGCGCCATTACGGCCCGGGTTCAGCGGCGGCAGGAGGTTGGCAATCGTGATCGTGCTGTTGGCCGGCAGGCTGAAGTTGATGGTCGCGGACGTGACCCCCAGAGGCAGGGCGTTCGTCTGATTGATGCAGTACCGCAGGTCGCCACTCGTGCCGGAGCCGACGCCCGGCCCATTCGGGTTGGCGTCGGTCGTGGCCGTGACGGTGAACGTCGTCTGGGCCAGCGCCGCCGGGGCGAGCAGGAGGACGGCGACGAAGGCGGGCAGGCGGCTGGCGGGACGCATCGGAACTCCGGGGGGTGTGGGGCCGATCGGCCGGCGGGCGGGGCGGGCGAGACGCTTAGCGAGTCTACTGACCGCGGGCCGCCAGCGGCAACGAAAAACCGGCCCGGCCGCACCCTAGTCAACCGCCGGCCGCGGCGGGTACAATGCGCCCCGACGCACCGCGGAGGCCGCCATGCCTAGCCCGTTCCCCGGAATGGACCCGTACCTGGAGGCCGACCCCCTCTGGCCGGCCTTCCACCACCAGCTCGTCGCCGGCCTGTACCAGATCCTCCTGCCCGGCCTGGTGGACCGTTACCGCGCCCGCGTCGGCCAGCGGACCTACGTCACCGAGTTCGCCCTGTTCACGTCCGTCGTCCGCGACCAGCACGCCGAGGAGTTCATCGAGGTCCGCCAGCGGGGCGACGGCCGGCTCGTCACCCTCATCGACGTCGTCAGCCCGGCCAACAAGACGACCGACGAGGGCCGGCAGTCGTACCTGAACAAGCGGGCCGACGCCAAGGCCGGCGGGGCCAACCTGGTCGAGATCGACCTGGTCCTGCAAGGCGAGCCGCTGCTGGACTACTCCCGCGACGGCCTGCCGACTGGAACTACGCCGTGACGGTGACGCGGGCGGCCCAGCCGGAGCGGTACGAGATCTACACGGCGACGCTCCAGAAGCGGCTGCCGCGGTTCCGCCTGCCGCTGGCCAGCGACGACCGGGACACGGTGCTGGACCTGCAGTCGGCGTTCGCCCGGTGCTACGACCAGGGCGGGTTCGGCGGTCAGATCGACTACGGCCAGGACCCGACGGTGGCGCTGACGGACGCCGACCGGCGGTGGGTGGACGAGCTGCTGCGGTCGGCCAAGGTGCGCTAAGAAATGACGAATGACGAAATACCCAATGACGAATTCCGAATTCGTCATTGGGTATTTCGTCATTCGTCATTTCCTTTTCGCGTCCTGCTCGCCGCCGTCACCGCGCTGATCGCCGCCCGGCCGCTGGTCGGCGCCGCCGACCCGGGGCGGGTGCCGATGTCCACGGCCACCGGCCACCTCTTCCTGACGGCCGGCTGGTTCCTTGTGCTGGCGGCGTGGGCGGTCTGGAACGCCTGGGCAAAGCCGGGCCGGCGGGTTGTCGGCTGGGTCGGGGCCGGGCTGATCGTGACGGCGGGGCTGGTGGCGGTGCGGGCGGCGTGGGCGCCGGACCGGTGGCTGGCGTGGCGGGTGGCGTGGGACTGGCTGGCGATCGCTGCGGTGTTCGTCGTCGCGCGGCAGCTCGCGGTGGACCGCGACGACGTGCGGGGGCTGTTCGCGGTGGTGCTGGCGACCGGGGTGGCGACGTCCGCGGCC
>DASXAN010000218.1:0-4983 GCA_036406755.1 Gemmataceae bacterium | reverse complement strand
GACATGCGGAACACGACGTTCGCCATCAACACCGTCATCCGCAACATCGCCGACGACCAGCAGAACGACCTGCCGCTGGGCAGCCAGCACGCCAACGGCGCCCAGTTCGCCTTCGCCGACGGGCACGTCGCCTTCCTGCCGGACTCGACGCCGGTGCAGGTCCTGCACGACCTGGCCAGCCGCAACGGCGGCGAGGTCATCACCGGCGTGGACTACTGACCGCGGAGGGGGGACCATGGCCGCACTTCGACTCGCCGGCCTCGCCGCCGTCTTGCTGGCGGTCGGTTGTCACCGCGGGCCGCAGCTGGCCCGGGTGACGGGGGCCGTCACGGTGGGCGGTAAGCCGGTGACCGCCGGGACGATCTCGTTCATCCCGGCCGCTGGCAAGGCGGCCGTCGGGACGATCGGTCCCGACGGCCGCTACTCCCTGACCACGTTCACGGCGGACGACGGGGCGCTCGTCGGCGACCACAAGGTCACGATCCACGCCACCACCGTCGGGGCCGGGACCATGCAGTACGCCTCCCTGGAGGACGAGCTGAAGGGGGCGAAGGGGAAGGTCCTGGTGCCGGGCAAGGTGGACTGGGTCGTGCCGGAGCGGTACTCGGCCCTGGCGACCACCGACCTCACGGCCACCGTCGGCCCTGGCGACCAGACCATCGACTTCAACCTGCCCGCCAAATGACCCGGCACCGCCCCGGCCGGCGGCGGTTCATCCGCACGCCGGCCTGGGCGACCGCTCACCCGAGGGACCGGACCGCGATGACCGACCGCCGACCCGCCCGCCCGCTCGCTCTCACACTGTGCGCCATCCTCGCCGCCGCCCTCCCGGCCGCCGCCCAGACGAACTACACCTGGACGGCGGCCGGCGGCGCCGGCACCTGGAACACGGCCGCCAACTGGACGCCGTCCACCAACTTCCCGCTCGTCTCCGGCGACGCCGCCCTGTTCGACTTCCAGACCGGGGCCGGCGCGGTCACGCTGTCGGGCGCGGTGACGGTCGGCGGGATCACGTTCAACAACCTGTCGGCCACGCCGGCCCAGTCGTTCACGGTGTCCGGCTCGACGATCAGCTTCGCCAACCAGGGCAACGGCTACGGCATCACCCTCGCCGGCGGGGCGAACACGGCCGGGACGCAGACGATCAGTTCCGGCCTGACGTTCCTCACGCCGACCGCCCCGTTCACGATCACGAACAACGCCGCCGTCGGGACGAACACGCTGACCCTCAGCGGCGCCGTCACCGGCACCACGTCGCTGACGCAACTCGTCGTCGCCGGGTCGAGCGACACGACGATCACGTCGGCCCTGGCGAGCGGGGCGTTTCAAAACCTGTCCAAGACCGGGACCGGCACCCTGACACTGGGCGGGACCAACACGTTCACCGGCGGCACGACGATCAGCCAGGGCTCCGTGGTCCTGAAGAGTTCCAACGGCCTCGGCAACTCGACGAACGTCGTCACGCTCGGCGACGCCGCCACCGGCAGCAACAACCTCAGCCTGTTGCTTTCGACCACGACCGCCGGGGCGGCGCTGACCGTGCCGAACAACATCATTGTCAGTAGCCAAGGCACGGGGACGGTCACGATCGGCACGGCGAGCTTCACTCCCAGCCCGGTCGCGGCGTCCGGCTTCACCGGCCGGCTGCTGTTCAACCGGCCGGTTACGATCCAGGCCGGCAGCACCGACCGAACGGACTTCGGCGCGGCCAGCAACATCTACGGGACCGTCGGCACGCTGACGATCACCGGCCTCGCCGCGACCAACCGCGTCACGTTCTCGAACAATACGCAGTTTCAGTTCGTCGGCGACGTGAACGTGGCCAGCGGCACCCTGCAGCTGTTCCAGAACAACGTCCTGCCGTTCGCGACGAACGTCTCCGTGGCCGCCGGCGCCACGCTTTTCAACAGCGGGACGAACGCGACGACCAGCGTGACGAACACAATTGCCGGTCTGTCCGGCGCCGGGACGCTGTCGTCCAACCTGGCGGCCGCGAACGTCCTGGTCGTTGGGTACGGCGGGGCGAGCGCGAACTTCGCCGGGCAGATCACGGCCAACACGACGTTCAACACCGGCCTGACCAAGATTGGCACCGGCACGCAGACGCTCTCCGGCAACGACAACTCGACGATGGCCGCCACCGCGGTCAACCAGGGCGTGCTCAACCTCGACTACACGACCAACAACAACGCCAAGATCGGCACGACGACCGGGTTGTCGTTCGGCGGCGGGACGCTCCAGCTCACGGGCAACGCGGCCCCGTTCGCGCAGTTGACCGGCAACGTCACGGCCACGCCCGGGGCGTCCGCGATCTCGGTCGCGTCCGGGGCCGCGTCGCTCACCCTGGCGGCGAACGCCGGCAACACGCTGACGCGGAACGCGGGAGCGGCCGTTGATTTCACCAACGCCGGGACCGGGGCCATCACCTTCGGCGTGCCGGGGACGGGCAACACCCTGCTCGGCGGGGCGATGACCGTCAATCACACCGACTGGGCGATCCTCGACGCGGGTAAGAACGTCGTCGCCCTGCCGGCGGCGGGCTACCAGACCGCGAACGACGTCTCGACGTGGACGACGGCCACGCCGGACCCGACGTACGGGCTGAACTTCACGAACTCCGCCGCGTACACCGGCGCGCTGGCCGGTCCGCTGACCGCGAGCAACGTCCGCGTCAACGCCGCGGGCGCCTCCAACATCGACCTCGGCGGCAACACGCTCACGCTCGGCGGCGGCGGCCTGCTCGTCGCAGCGGCCGGCGGGCCGACGACGGTAAGCAACGGCACGCTGGCCGGCGCCGCCGCGGTCTCCGCCGCGTCGATCACGTCGGCGAGCGAGCTGACCGTTCACAACTACGGCACCGGCGACCTGACGATCTCGGCCACGATCGCCGACAATGGGACCGGCACGGCGCTGACCAAGCTCGGCGGCGGCAAGCTGATCCTGTCCGGAAACAATATCTACACCGGCGGCACGCACCTCAACGGCGGCGTGGTCGAGGTGGCGACGCTGGCCAACGGCGGCGTCGCCGGCCCGCTCGGGGCGTCGACCAACGCGGCCGGCAATCTTCAGTTCAACGGCGGCACGCTCCGCTACACCGGCCCGACCACGACGATCGACCGCCAGTTCACGATCAACTACGGCGGGGCGACGATCGAGGTCGTCGACCCGACCGCGAACCTGACGTTCAACCGGGGCGGCATCGTCGGCTTCGGCACCAGTGGCGCGCTGCCGTACTTCACCCCGACCGGCGGACTCACCAAGACCGGCCCCGGCATCTTGACCCTGGCCGCCAACGGCACGTCCCCGACGACGACCGACACGCTCAACGGACCGGTGCTGGTCCAGCAGGGCACGCTCGCCGTCGGCGGCGGGTTCGCCAACGACGCCGCGATCCGCGGGCCGATTACGGTGGCCAACGGGGCGACGTTCCGGCTGCTGCAGACCAACATCATCACGAACGCGTCGCCGATCACGGTGAATGCCGGGGGCACGTTCGACCTGGGTGGCAACTCCGAATTCCTCGGCGCGCTCCAAGGGGCTGGCACGATCACGACGGCGGGCGGGTCGGTGATCACCGTTGACGGGGTTGGCGTGAGCGCGACGTTCACCGGCCAGATCACCGGGGCCGGCGGGTTTAACCTGCGGGGCTCACCGGTGACGGGCAGCTCGCCGGGCAACCCGTACTTCACCCAGGTGTTCACCGGCACCCGCACCTACACCGGCGTGACGACGGTCAGCAACGGCACGCTGCTGATCGACACGCTGGCCAACGGCGGCCAGCCGAGCAGCATCGGGGCGGCGACGACCGCCAGCACCAACATCGTGCTGGGCGGCGGCGTCCTCAAGTACACCGGCGGCGACGTGACGATCGACCGCGGCCTGACCGTGTCGTCCATCTCGGGGTTCCCGACGCCGGTGTTCGACATCGGCCCGGCCAACGTCGGGATTAGCGGCGCCGTTACGTCGAACATCAACAACAACTTCCTCGTCAAGCAGGGGAGCGGCACCCTGACGCTCGGCGGCGCGGCGTCCGACATCACGACGTCCGGGACCGCATACACCGGCCCGAACCTCCGCGTCACGGAAGGCACGCTCGTCCTGGCGAAATCGAACACGCTGTTCCCGTCGTCCGGCCCGGGCGTGCCGGTCAGCGCGGTCGCCGGCCTGGAGGTGTTCGGCGGCGCGACCGTCCGCCTGGCCGGGAGCGGCGACTACCAGCTCTACCCCGGGGCGGTCGCGGGGTCGAACGGCATCTACACCCTGTTCCCGAACGCGACGCTGGACCTGAACGGCAACAACGCCCGCGTGGACAGCCTGCGGGGCGCCGGGCTGGTGACGAACACGGCCGCGGGCACGGCGGTGAGCCTGGGGGTCGCCACCGGCAACGCCGGCGGCACGTTCGCCGGCACCATCAGCGACGGGGCGGGGACAACGAGCCTCGTCAAGGGCGGCGTGACGGCCACGTTCACGTTCTCCGGCACCGGCAACTTCTCCGGCCCGACGAGCGTCTACGGCGGCACGCTGGCGCTGGACTACACGAGCAACTTCGCCAACAAGATCGCGGCGACGCAGCCGGTCAGCCTCACCGGCGGCACGCTGTCGATCACCGGCAGCCCGGCGAGCGTGCCGACGACCGCCAACGTGAAGGGCCTGGTGCTGTCGGCCGGGGCCAGCGGCGTCAGCAACGCGGCCGGGAGCACCCGGCTCGACTTCACGAACGCCGGCGGCACCCTGACCCGCGGCCCCGGGGCGAGCGTGACCTTCACCCTCGGCGGCGGCGGGATCAAGCTGCCCGGCACGCCGGCCGCCTCCCTCGGCGGGTGGGCGACCGCGACCTCCGGCGGCGTCACGACGTTCGCCGGGCTGGACGCGAACAACCTCGTCGTCCCGGTCGCCACGACGACCAAGAACGACCTGTCCACCTGGGTCAACGGCGACAACGTCGTCAACACGGCGGCGTTCACGAACTCGCTGCCGGCCGGG
>DASXAN010000217.1:0-5775 GCA_036406755.1 Gemmataceae bacterium | reverse complement strand
CTCGCTGAAGACGTTCTCGCCGAAGATGTCCTTGACGTGGGTCTGGCGGAAGTTGACGCGCTGCAGGTTGTGCTTGGCCCCGGCGATGTCGCGGAGGATTCTCTGACGCACGGTCGCGGAACTCATGGTGGAACGGGTCCTGGGTGTAGGGGTGGGAGAGTCCGGGTTACAACGGTCACAGTCAGGGGCCGATCGCGGCCTGGCCGCGCTCGCCGGTGCGGATGCGGACGCAGTCGTCCAGGGGCAGGACGAAGATCTTGCCGTCGCCGACCTGGCCGGTGGCCCCGGTGCGGGCGGCGTGGACGATGGCCTCGACCGCCGCCTCGACGAAGGCGTCGTTGACGGCGATTTCGAGCTTGAGCTTGGGCAGCAGGCGGACCTGGATTTCCGAGCCGCGGTAGACCTCGGTGTAGCCCCGCTGCCGGCCGCAGCCGCGGACGTCGGTGACGGTCATGAGGTAGACGTCGCGCTCGTTGAGGGCCCGCTGGACGGCCTCCAGTTGTTCCGGGCGGATGATGGCGACCACTAGTTTCATGAGGCCCGTCCTCGGCGCGCAGGCAGAGCGGGGAGAGTCAACAGACTCGGATGGGGCCTACTTTAACAAACCGGGTGCCAAGGGTTCAAATTGATTCGATTCTTTGTCGCAAATGATTTCCGAGTAATAGCTTACTTGGCGGGCGGCGTTCCGTTTGAGTTCGCGGCTGACCAGTCGGTGCCTATGTCTCCAGCATTCGGTGCCTGAATTCCGGGCGGGCAAGATGACCAAGGTGACCAAGAAGACCGTTTTCGGGCGTTCGGTGAAAACGGTCTTCTTGCTAAATGTTCAGTTGTATACTATACTTGTCTAGCTGGGGGACTGCCCGCCTCACTTCGATTTGCCACCTCCATGTTCGACCTTCCCGAACTACCTCGTGAACCGATCAGCACGCCGCATGCCTTGCCGTTCCAGGTGAAGCGCCCGGCTTCCCCACGGCTCCTGCGTCTGTGGTCCGGCGACGACACCGAGTACGCCAACGAGGTGGACGCCGACATGGACTTGTTGGGGATGCTCGCCCCGCACTGTGGCAACGACCCGAAAGTTCTGGACGAGTGGTTCCGCAACAGCGGCCGGATGCGGCCCCTGTGGGACGCGCCGCTCGGCGACGGCAGTGAAACCTACGGCCAGGCGTGCATCGAGATCGTCCTGTCGGGACCCGACGCCGCCGAGCTGGTCACCGCCCTGGCGAGCGACATCACACCGGCCGCGGTCGAGTGGCTGCTGCCGGGGTTCATCGCCTTCGGGGCACTGACGGTTCTCGAAGGCGACCCCGGCCTGGGCAAGAGCACGGTCGTGCTCGACCTGGCGGCCCGGCTGACGAGCGGCCGGCCGATGCCGGGGCAGACGACCGCGTGCCCGCCGGCCGCGGTGCTGATCGCCAGCTGCGAGGACAGTGCCGCCCACACGACGGTGCCCCGGCTGCTGGCGGCCGGGGCCGACCGGTCGAAGGTGCGGCTGCTCTTAGAGGCGAAGGAGGAGTCCGGCGCCGCCCGCGGGCTGCAACTGCCCGACGACCTGCCGCAGATCGAGGAGCAACTGAAGGCCGACGGCGCCCGGCTGCTGGTGATCGACCCGCTCATGGCGGTGCTCGGCTCCGACCGCCGCGGCCGGGCGATCGACGCCCACCGGGACCAGTCGATCCGGGTGCTGCTGGCGGCGTTCCGGGACGTGGCCCAGCGGACCGGGGCGGCGGTGGTCGTGGTTCGGCACCTGACGAAGGCGACCGGTGGATCGGCGGTGTACCGGGGCGGCGGGAGCATCGGCATCACGGCGGCGGCCCGCGGGGTGCTGCTGGCGAGCAAGCATCCCCACGACCCGGACCGGCGGGTGCTGGCGGTGGTGAAGTCGAACCTGGGCCTGCGGCCGCTGAGCATGACCTACGCCATGACCGGGGCGGCGGCGGCGAAGGTCGAATGGGGCGAGGCGTGCGACATCTGGGCGGACGATTTGCTGGGCGGGCTGGTGCAATTGGCAGCGCCGGAATGGCGAAAGGCGGCGGCGTGGCTGGCGCAGCAGTTGGCCGGCGGCCCGCGGCCGGCGCGGCGGCTCTTGGACGCGGCGGCGCGGCACGGGTGGACGGCGCGGCAATTGGCGCGGGCCCGGCGACGGCTGGGGGTGGCGAGCGACAAGACGCGCGACGGGTGGGTGTGGCGGTTGGGTGAATGACGACCAGTAGCCGCGAAGCGGCGGCACAATGTTAGCCCAGGGCGCGAGCCCTGGGTTGCAACGACATCCAAACTCCGGAGCCCCACAGGGGCGGCACAAACCGGGCGCGGCAGGTTGTGTCGCCCCTATGGGGCTATGCGGAATTGGTCGTCAGGAACCCAGGGCTCGCGCCCTGGGCTAAGGTGTACCGCCCCTTCGGGGCTGAAACGTGCTCTGGCCGGCCGCGGGTACTGACGTGTATGCGAGCGCCATCGAAGCCATGTCGCCCGCTTGCCGCTGACCAGGGCTGGAATTGTTCGCCCCGCCGGCCGGGACCGCGGTATAATGCGGCCGATCTCGACCCAGGAGGCCCGCGATGTCGGCGACGATTGCCCCTGCCACCGCCGCGACCGCGCAGCCCGTCCCGCGGCTGCTGACGGTCGCCGACCTGGCCGCGCTGCCCGGCGAACTGCCGACCGGCCCGGTCAAGTACGAACTCGAGGATGGGAGGCTCGTCGTCATGGCGCCGCCGGGAGACATCCACGGGTCCGTGGGCGGCAACATGATCTTCCACCTCAAGCTGGCTGAGCAAGCCGGCCACGGCAAGGCATGGAGCGAGGTCGGCGTCATCCTCCGCCGCAACCCGGATCGTGTCGTCGCCCCGGACGCCTGCTTCGTCGCCAACGCGTCCCTGCCCTTGCGGACGTCGTCGGAGGGCTATTTGGAAACGATCCCCGATCTGGTCGTCGAGGTCCGCAGCAAGAACGACACGATGGCCGAGCTGGAGCGGAAGGCCGGCGAGTACCTGGCGGCCGGGGCGAAGCTGGTGTGGGTGATCGACCCGCTACGGTCGGCCGCGGTCGTCTACCAGGCCGGGCACCCGCCGCGGACACTTGGGCCGAGCGACGAGCTGACGGCGGACGGCGTCATCCACGGCTTCGTGCTGAGCGTCGCAGGTATATTGCGGGTCTGATGGCCGTTATTCTGCTGCAGCTGGCCCTGTGGCCTCGAATGATTGTGGTTGCGTGCGAATACGACCCTATCCGACCTACGATGCGCGGGGAGTTCGTCTTGCACGAGAAACGAGCAGTAGTAGTGACTGATTCGGACGACGATCCGTCGGGCGTTGGGCTCGCGCAACTGCTCGGATACAAGGTGGACGTTGTACGAAAGGCCTCCGCTGGGATGATCGCAGGGAAGGTTCCCGACCTGGTTCTTTTCGATTGGTCACCTTGCGCCGTGGAAAAGAACGCGGCACTTGTTGAAGAACTCCGGTCGGTTTCAGCCACCCGATGTACGCCAATTGTAGTCCTCTACAGCGACGAACGCGACCTTTCCCGAGAGGTGCTCGCCGCCAGTAACCTTTTTGCATTTCCGCTTTGGAGTGCAATGCCTGATGTCATCGCGAGGGCTCTCGGCCGAGCTGGGGATGAAGAACTGGCGTATCTAGCGGTCCTACCGTCGCAAAGTCCGAAGACTGCGGCTGGGATTCAACCACCACTCACTGCGGTTGCGGTAAAAGGACCGACATCCAATCGCAGTACGAGCATTCCCGGTATCCAGTCCTGGCTATTGGATAGAGTGCGGGCCATCTGCGCCACCTTCTCTGAGGTTATAGGTCCACTAGCGCGCCGACGGACCGGCAAGGCACCCTTCCTAGTGGAGGATGAATACGATGTGCAGGACCTCCTCCATTTCGCATTTCGCAGCGTAACCGAAGACGTTCGCGTGGAGGAACCGGGTCCGAGCTTTGCGGGTGCAGGTTCCCTACGAGACTTCTACTTGCCCGCAATCCAAACTGTAGTTGAAACCAAACGTGTACGGGATGCCGGTCATGGCCGGCGGGGTGTCGCCGACGAACTCATTGCAGACAAGGTACGACACCGCGAGCATCCGGGCTGCACCCGCCTAATCTGTCTCGTCTTTGATCCGGATCGACACATCCCGAATGTCTCGGTATTCAGAAGGGATCTCGAAAAAGACCAGGGGGTTCCGGTGCTCGAAGTCTATGTCATCCGTCAATGACGGCGAGGTGCAACGTCAAGACGACATTCAGAGGCGCGATTAAGCGGCCATCCCGCTGATAATGTCGCCAGTCACGCATCAAAATACAGCGCAAACTCATAGGGATGCGGCCTTAGCCGCACCGCGTTCGCCTCCCGCTCCCGCTTGTCCCACGCCCACGTCCGCACCACGTCCTCCGTGAACACGTCGCCTTGCAGCAGGAACTCGTGGTCCCGCTCCAGGGCCGCCAGCGCCTCCTCCAGCGACCCCGGCACCCGCGGCGCCCCGGCCAGTTCCTCCGCCCCCAGGTCGTAGATGTCCTTGTCCAGAGGGTCGCCCGGGCTGACCTTGTTCCGCACCCCGTCCAGCATCGCCATCAGCATCGCGCTGAACGCCAGGTACGGGTTGCCCGCCGGGTCCGGCAGCCGGTACTCCACCCGCCGGGCCTTCGGGCTGGGCGTGTGCACCGGGATGCGGATCGCCGCCGAGCGGTTCCGCTGCGAGTACGCCAGGTTCACCGGGGCGTCGAACCCGGGCACCAGCCGCTTGTACGAGTTCGTCGTCGGGTTCGTGAACGCGCACAACGCCGCGGCGTGCTTCAACAAGCCGCCGACGGCGTACAGGGCCGTGTCCGACAGGCCGGCGTAGCCGGAGCCGGCGAACAGGTTCCGGCCGTCCCGCCACAGCGACGCCTGCACGTGCAGGCCCGAGCCGTTGTCGCCGAAGAGCGGCTTGGGCATGAACGTGGCCGTCTTGCCGTGCCGGCGGGCGACGTTCTTGACCACGTACTTGAACTTCATCACCGCGTCGGCCGACCGCACCAGCTCGTCGTCCTTGAGGGCGATCTGCCCCTGCCCGCCGGTGGCCACGCCGTGGCTCTGGGCGTCGGCGTGCAGGCCGCACGACCGCATCGCCAGCATCATCTCCGTGCGGAGGTCGTTGAGCGCGTCGGCCGGCGGCGTCGGCGAGTATCCCTCGCGGGGGCGGACCTTGTAGCCGAGGTTGGGTCCCTCAGTGCGGCCGGTGTTCCACGACCCCTCGGCCGAGTCCACGGCGTAGAAGGCGGCGTTGGCCGTCTGGTCGAACCGCACGTCGTCGAAGACGAAAAACTCCAGCGCCGGGCCGATCAGGGCGGCGTCGGCGGTGCCGGTGGCCCGCATGTGGTTGACCGCCTTGCGGGCGATGTTCCGCGGGTCCCGGGCGTAGTCCTCCTTGGTCAGCGGTTCCTGGATGTTGCAGATGAGCGTCAGCGTGGTGTCGCGGCAGAACGGGTCGATGAAGGCGGTGTCCGACTCCGGCAACAGGAGCATGTCGGACTCGTTGATCGCCTTCCAGCCGCGGACGCTGGCCCCGTCGAACCCGAGGCCGTCCTCGAACGTGGCTTCTTCCAGGGCGTCGGCCGGGATAGTGACGTGCTGCCAGCGGCCGGGGAAGTCGTTGAACCGCAGGTCGACGGCCTTGACTTCCCGCTCGCGGATGGTGGCGAGGACCTCTTTCGGCGTCACGGCGGCGGGCCTCCGGGCGCGCCCCCCGCGGGAGAGGTCGGGGCCGGGCGGCGGGACGAGTGTGGGCGTATTTCGAGACGGGGT
>DASXAN010000216.1:0-3900 GCA_036406755.1 Gemmataceae bacterium | reverse complement strand
CGCCGGTCGGATCAACCCGCGGCCGAACGTCCGCGTCATCCGCGAGCTGCCGGCCGCCGCCACCGTGGACGGGGACAACGGCCTCGGCCTGGTCGTCGGCCCGGCGGCCAACGAGATCGCCATGGCCAAGGCCGAGGCGGTCGGCACGGCCGTCGTGAGCGTGTGCAACACCAACCACTTCGGCATGGCCGGGTACTACCCCCTGCGGGCCCTGGAGCGGGGCCTGATCGGCTGGGCGATGACGAACTCGACGGCGCTGGTCGCCCCGCTCTGGGGGGCCGAGCGGATGCTCGGCACCAACCCGATCGCGATCGCCTTCCCGGCCGGCGAGGAGCCGCCGGTGGTGATCGACTTCGCCACCAGCGCGGCCGCCTACGGCAAAATCGGGATCGCCCGCCGGAAGGGCGAGGCGATCCCGCCGGAATGGGCGATCGATCGGAATGGCAATCCAGCCACCCGGCCGGAGGACATGATCGACGGCGGGGCGCTGCTGCCGCTGGGCAGCACGCGGGAGGCCGGCGGTCACAAGGGGTACTGCCTGGCGGCGCTGGTGGACGTGCTGACGGCCGTGCTCAGCGGGGCGAACTGGGGGCCGTTCGCGCCGCCGTTCGCGCTGCGGCAGGAGGTGCCGGCCCGCAGCGTCGGCAAGGGGATCGGTCACGCCTTCGGGGCGATGCGGATCGACGGCTTCATGGAGCCGGCGGAGTTCCGCCGGCGGATGGACGAGTGGGTCCGCACGTTCCGGGCGACGAAGCCGGCCCCGGGCACGCCGGGCATGGTCATCCCGGGCGACCCGGAGCGGCTGGCCGAAGCAGAGCGGCGGGCGACGGGCATCCCGCTGTTGCCGGCCGTGGTCGCCGACCTGCGGGACATTGCCGCCCGTACCGGGGTGCCGTTTGAGTAACTTCTTGCTCCCCTCTCCCGCAAAGCCGGGAGAGGGGAAAGAAACAAAAAACAAACCGGCCCGGGGCGTAGATCGACGCCCCGGGCCGGGGATGAGGACAAAAAAAATGAGGACTCCAGGAACTCAGAACCGTCGCCCAGTCAGCTCTGTGCCCCGGAGTCCTCGGTGAGGATTATGCCCGCGCCCCACCGCGATTACCATACGTAATGCTACTCATTTTCACCACTTAGCGGCGCGGCCGGCGGAGGCGGCGGTTGCCGCTGCAGCGCGTACCGGACCACTTCCTTCTGGTTCCGCAGGCCGAGCTTGTGCATGACGTGGGCCCGGTGCGTCTCGACCGTCCGCCGGCTGATGAACAGCTTCTCGGCGATCTGGGCGCCGGTGAACCCCTCGGCGGTCAGCTGCAACACCTCCCGCTCGCGCGGGGTCAGGGAGTCGTACGGGTCGGCCGGCTCGCCGCCGGCCAGGGCCGCCTCCGGCAGCGGCGGGCCGAGGTACCGTTCGCCGGCCGCCGCCGCCCGCACCGCAGCCAGGAGCTCCACCGCCTGGGCGTCCTTGGCCACGTATCCGGTAGCCCCGGCCCGCACGGCCTCGGCCACGTACGCCGGGTCGGCGTGGATGGACAGGACGACCACCCGCGTCCGCGGCGACCGCCGCCGCATCTGCCGCGTCACCTCGAACCCGTTCAGCCCGGGCAGCAGCAGGTCCAGCACCAGCACGTCCGGCTTGAGCCGCTCGGCCTGGCGCAGCGCCTCCTGGCCGTCAGCCGCTTCGCCGACGAGCTTCACGTCCCGCTCCGCCCCCAGGATCGCCCGCAGCCCCTCGCGGACGACGGCGTGGTCGTCGGCGAGGAGCACCGTGATCGGCATATGACTCTCGACCTCTCGCCCGGGAGCTGCTTGCGGCTAAGCAGGCGCTGCTTGGCCGCCAGCGGCTCGGACACTTAAATCACGAACCCCGAATCGTCCTCGCGGTCGGCCCGCCCCTTCAGCGGCAACCGGGCCGCCACCGTCGTCCCCGCCCCCGGGGCGGACGTGATGGTGAGCGCCCCGCCGAGCAACTCGGCCCGCTCCCGCATCCCGGACAGGCCGCCGGTCACGGCCGTCCCGCCCCGCGGGTGGCCGGCGGCGGCCGCCGCCGGGTCGAACCCGGCCCCCTGGTCGGCCACCGACACCGTCAGCACGTCGGCGTCGCACGCCAGGGTGACGGCCGCGGACCGCGTCCGGGCGTGCCGGGCCACGTTCGTCAGCGCCTCCTGGGCGATGCGGTACGCGGCCGTCTCCACCGGCGGCGGGAACCGCTGGTCGCAGTTGGACGGGTCGACCGACACCCGCACACGGGTGCGGGCCTCGACCCGCTCGGCCAGCCACCGCACGGCCGGGACCAGGCCGAGGTCGTCGAGCAGGCTCGGCCGCAGCCGCAGCGACATCTCCCGCACCCGGTCGGTCAGGTCGCGGACGACCTCCGTCGCCTTGGCCAGCCGGCCGCGGCCGCCGAACCAGCTCCGGCCGGCCGCCTCCAGTTGCAACTTCAGCCCGGTCAGCAGCTGGCCGATCTCGTCGTGCAGCTCCCGGGCGAGGTGCCGCCGCTCCCGCTCCTGCACCACCATCAGCCGCCGGGACAGGGCCCGCAGCTGCTCCTCCCGCTCCCGCACGGCGGCTTCGGCCCGCCGCCGGGCGGTCACGTCGGTGAACGTGCCGATCCACTCCCGGTCCGGGCCGGCCCCGACCGGGATGCCGCGGACGGCCACGGACCGGTACTCGCCGGCCCGCGTCCGCACCCGGTACTCGACGTCGTACGTCGTGCCACCGGCGACCGCGGCCTCCCACGCCGCCCGCGCCCGGGCCCGGTCGTCCGGGTGGACGGCGTTCAGCCACCCCCAGGTCGCCGCCTCGGCGCGGGTCTGGCCGGTGACCTCACGCCACCACGCCGACCCCTCCGGCTCCCCGATGTCGTCGGGCCGGCTCCGCCAGACGGCGTCGCTGGCCGCCCCGACCAGGGCCCGGTACCGGGCCTCGCTCTGCCGCAGCTCCTCCTCCGCCCGCTTCCGCTCGGTGATGTCGGTCGTCGTCCCGATCAACCGCACCGGCCGGCCGGACTCGTCCCGCACCACCGACCCGCGGGTGAACCCCCACCGCACCCCGCCGCCGGGGACCGGGATGCGGTACTCGCACCGGAACCCGGCCGCCCGCCCGGCGACGTAGTCCTCGTACGCCCGCCGGACCGCCCCGACGTCGTCGGGGTGCAGGGCGGCCGCCCAGGAGTCCACCTCCCGCTCGCGGGCCGCCGGCTCGACCCCCCAGAACTGTTGCAGGGGCGGGTCGGCGTGCAGCCGGCCGGTGGCCACGTCCAGGTCCCAGACGGCCACCCGCCCGGCGGCGGTGGCCAGCTCGTACCGCTGCTCCCGCTCCCGCAGGGCGGCCTCCGTCCGCTTCAGGTCGGTGATGTCGAACCACGCCCCGACCGCCTCCCGCGGGGTCCCGGCCTCGTCCCGCACCAGCCGCAGTTCGTCCCGGATCCAGCAGTACCGGCCGTCCTTGTGGCGGAACCGGTACTCCAGCGACAGCCGGCCGTCGGTCAGCAGCGGCCCCTGGGCGGCCAGGGCGGCGGCCCGGTCGTCCGGGTGCAGGCCGTCGGCCCACCAGCCGGGGCGGGCGGTCTCCTCGGGCGTGTACCCGACCAGGCGGGCGACGTTCGTCCCCACCCAGACCGGCAGGGCCCGGTCCCCGTCGAAGCGGAGCAGGTACAGGAACGTCGGCAGGCCGCTGAGCAGGTGGCCGAACCGGTCCTGGGCGTCCCGCAGGGCCTGCTCCGTCGGGCCGGGCGCGTCACCCGGCCCGCCCCCGCCCGGCCCGGCGAACGCGCCCGGGACCAGGGGCGGCCAGTCGTCCGGCCCGCCGCTCCACGCCCGCCTGGTCATGGCCGGTACTCGCCCGGAACTCCCGTAGGGTGGGTCGAGTCTTCGAGGCCCACCGGGCTGTTGCATCGGTGGGCCT
>DASXAN010000215.1:0-6304 GCA_036406755.1 Gemmataceae bacterium | reverse complement strand
CTTGCCGAGGACGATCCGCCCGACCTCGCCGCGGTAGAGGCTGAACCGCGGCCCGTTCGGGTCGTCGGACACCTCCTGCGGGTAGACCCGGCCGGTCCGGTCGAGGACGAATTTGAGCTTGTACGCCAGCACCCGGCCGATCTCCGCCTGGGCGCCGGGCAGGTATTCGCCCAGGTCCAGGCAGCGGGCGGCCAGGGCCAGGTCGCCGCGGTGGGTGGCGTCGATGAACGTCACCACCGTGTCGCGGGCGCTGTCGAATTGCCCGGACCGCTCGCGGTCGGCCCGCTCCTTGGCGGTGAGCTTGTCGAACTGGTCGGGGATGCGGGCCATCGTCGCGTCGCTGACCCGCCAGCACCCGTTCCGCTGGCGGACCAGGTCCACCTTCAGCCCGCGGGCGTCGCCGAGGGTTTGCGGCGGGGCGTCCCAGGCGTCGGGGATGGCGTTGATGTCCAGCCGCAGCGCCCGCAGAACGGAGTCCAGCTTGCCCGCCAGCGTCGCCCCGAGTGAGCGGCGGTCGGCGTCCGGGATCGCCCCGAGGTCCAGGCAGTCGAGGGCTTCGGTCAGCTTGGCGTCGCTGGTTTCGGCCATGTCCATCGCCCGGAAGAACGACCGCAGCAGCGCCCGGGGCGAGGCGAGCCGGTCGGGGACGTTGGCCGGCCGCTTCGCCGCGACCGCCGCCGTGCCGTCGGCCGGGACGGGCGGGATGACGAGGCCGAGGCGGACGTACCGGGCGTCGGGAACGGCGTTCTGGGCGGCCTGGTACATCTGGGGGAGGTTGGAAACCGTGTACCGGCTGAACAGCCAGGCGTCCTTGCCCTCGGCCGGGTGGACGCGCTCCAGGGCGATGCGGCCGTCGCGGTCGGCGTGCCAGGTGAACCCCGGGGCGGTCGGGCTGTTCGGCAGCAGTTGCGAGTAAACGTACCCACGCCGCTGGAGGACGAAGGCGAGCATCTGGGCCAGGGCCGGGCCGCGCTCCCGCCGCTCGGCCGTGCTCAGCCGGCTCAGGTCCAGCGCCTGGGCGGCGGCGGCGAAGTTGCCAGTGTAGGTGTCGGCCAGGAACCGCTTCATCGTGCTCCGGGCGTCGGTGTAGTTCTCCCGCAGGGCGGCCCGGTCGGCCATCAGGTCCTTCTGCCGCCCGATCGTGACGCGGTGCAGCGCCGGCACCTGCTCGACCGTCTTCGCGTCGAACCGCCACAGCCCGTCCCGACCGCGGGCGAGGACGACGGCGGACGGCGGGTTCTTGCCCTCACCGGGGACGGTGAACGTGACCGGCTCGCCGGCCGGCGAGTCCGGGACCGAGCCGAGGGGGATGTCGAGCGATTTCAGGACGCACTCGAGCTGCACGGCTAGCAGGGCTGCGGACGCGGAATCGGCCGGCATGGCGCCGCCGAGGTCGAGGCAGGCGACCGCGTCGGCGATCAGGGCGGGGAAGTAATCGTAAACATCGACTGCATAGTAGAGCGTTTGGAGCGTGTCGCGGGGGGAGCGGAGTTTCGCGGCGAGCGGCCGGTCGGGGCCGACGAGTTCGCGGCGGGCCGGCCGCTGTTGCGCCGGGGCGGCAAGGCACGCGAGAACGAACACAACGGCGGCGAGGCGGAACGACGGGCTGCGCATGGCGGTGGTCCGCGGACGGTGAGGGAACCGGCCACGGACGGCGCCCGTCCGTGGCGCGGCGAGAAGGATCGGGACAGGGTAAAGGGTTCGGGCGATGTGTGCAACGCCAAGCCGACAGGGATGGACTTCGGAGTGCGGTTCGCGGAAAACAGGCTCATGGCATCCATCTTTGAGAGAGAGCTGGCCACCTTTCGCCGCGAGCTGCCGTGCCTGCTCCGAGATGAGAACAATCGTGGCAAATACGCCCTGATCTACGGGGACCGGGTCGATAGCATTTGGGACACGGTCGAGCAGGCCGTGGAGGCCGGGTATGACCGGTTCGGCTTCGAGCAGTTCATGGTGAAGGAAATCACCGAGCACGAGAAGCCGCTCTACTTTTCCCGCAACCTCTCCTAATGCCAATCGTCACAGGTCCCATCGCACACGCCGGGGCGGTCATTGACGTGCTCTTCGGCGTCAGCGGGGCCCGCCGTCAGCTGTTGGAGCGACACTCGTTCCCCGTCCCCGACCCGGTCCCGGTCCGCGCCGTGATCGACACCGGTTCCGCGGTAACGGCCATTTCCCCGCGCGTTTTCACCGCGCTCGACATCCGCCCCTTCGGCGAGCGCGCCATCCTCACCCCGTCTACCCGGTTCGACGCACCGCATCCGGCTGTCCAGTATCTCGTCTCCCTCTTTCTGGTGTCTGCCGACCAGCCACATCGCATCCCGGATGTTCACGTCATCGCGGCAGACTGTTGGGTTCCGGGCGGCGGAGTCGAAGCCCTGATCGGCTGCGACGTGCTGAACCGCTGCGGGTTCGAGTACGCCGGGCCGCACCGCACGTTCATGCTCGCGTTCTAACCCGCCACCATCGTGGCCAGCGCGGCTCGGTACGTCGGCCACGGCAACGCGGGGAACAGCCCCCGCCAGCGGGACGAGTCCAGCGACGTGTCGGCCGGCCGCGGTTCCGGGGCCGGTACGGCGGCCCGCGTCGTGACCGTGAATGCCGTCGGCGATCCGCCCACCGCCTCGGCCAGCAGCCGGCCCATGTCGGCCCGGCTCAGCCGCTCCGGGCCGCCGACGTGCAGCAAGCCGGTCACGTCGGACCGGGCCAGCGCCGCCAGCGCCTCGGCCGCGGCCGGCAGGGCCAGCGGCGTCCGCCATTCGTCGGCGAACAGGGCGACCGGCGGGCCGCCGCGGAGGGCGGCGAGCATCTGGTCGAAGAACGACGGCCGGCCCGTTAGAGTCGGGCCGAACAGCAGGCTCAGCCGCGCGACGGCGGTCCGCGGGAACGCCAGCACGGCGGCCTCGGCGTCGGCCTTCGTGCGGCCGTAGACGGAGAGCGGGTTGGGTGCGTCGGTTTCGCGGTAGTTGCCGCGCCCGCCGTCGAAGACGAGATCGGTGGAGACGAACACCATCCGGGCCCTGGCCTCGGCGGCCAGCTCGGCCAGGAGTCGGCTGCCGTCGGTGTTGGTGTGGCGGGCACCGGCGGGGTCGCGGTGGCAGTCGCCCAGGCGGGCCAGTGCCGCGGCGTGCAGGACCACGTCCGACTTGGCGGAACGAAACGCGGCGGTGACGGCGTCCGGGTCGGCCAGGTCCATCGGCGTGACCGGCTCACCGGCGTGCGGCCCGCCCCAGGCGACGACCGGCTCACCGGCGGCGCCGAGGAGCCGCAGCAGATAGCCGCCGAGCAGCCCGCTCGCGCCCGTGATCAGCCAGCGCATTCAGTGCCCCCAATCCCCGGCGAGCGGCGGGGTTTATCTCCGCCGTTTTGGAAGCCCGGCGGGGATCAACCCCGCCGCTCGCCGGATCATGTGATCCCCAGCAGGAACCGCCGCACCGCGTCGGTGAACTCGTCGGGCTTCTCCACGTTCGACAGATGCCCCGCCCCGGGGATCGTCACCAGCTGCGCCCCCGTGATCCGCCCGGCCAGGCTCTGCGCCATCGCCGGCGGCGTCAGCGCGTCCTCGGCCCCGACAATGACCAGCGTCGGCACGTCGATCTTCGCCAGCCCCGGACCGGCGTCCGGCCGGTCGCGGAGGGCGATCAGCGCGTCGGACACCCCACCGGGATGCTGCACTGCGGCCAGCGACCGTAACTGATCCGCCACCTCGGGCCGCCGTGTCCGCGTCCCTTCGCTGACCATCTTCGGCAAAAGTTGGTCGAACAGGTTCGCGGGGCCGCTGAACGTAAACCCGCTTAGGAAGTGGAGCTGCTTGTCCCGGTTCGCCTTCGCGGCGTCATCGTCCGGCTCGGCGCGGGTGTCGGCCAGGATCAACGCCCGCAACCGGTCGGGGTACTTCCGAGTGAACGCCAGGGCCACATACCCGCCCATCGACAGCCCGCCGAGTGCGACCCGCTCCGTCACCGACAGCGCGTCCAACAGTTCGGCGACGGCGGCCGCCATGCCGTCCACGGACGGGGTGTCTCCGAAGGTCGAGGTGCCGCCGAACCCGCGGAGGTTCGGGGCGATCACGCGGAAGTCCTTGGACAGCGCCTCGACCTGTGGCCGCCACATCTCCGCACTCAGGGGGAAGGCGTGGAGCAGGACGAGGGGTCGGCCGGTACCGTGATCGTCGTAGGTCACGTACAGGCCGGAGACGGTGCGAATGGACATTGGCGTCTCTCCGGGGCGAAGGCTGCGGACGGCACCGACTATTATGGACCGCCGGCGAACCTGCGGCCTTGAGAAGGCCGGCGCCGGTGGGTCGGGAGTTGACCGGCGAGCAGGGGGCGTGGGCGGTGATCAGGCTGCCAGATACTTCCCGCGAAATGGAGAAGTGCCGTGCCGGCTCCCGTGATAGCTTGCGGCGTATCGCCACCTATCACTCCGGGTGCAGGATCGGCATGGCACCGCAAGCCGTCTCGCCACGGCCGCTTGCGTAGCCGAAGAGCCCGAAAGGCCGGCCGTGATCGGTTGCAGCCGCTGCAATGTTTGTGGATGATAGCTAGGTCCAGCTAATCACGAGTTCGGCAGTCGCATCCAGTTCTGCGAGGACTTGAAGCCTGCCCAATCGGCGTGATCGATTGCGGCCATCAGGGAGCAACCGTGGCAGTGGCGAAGAGCCGGCTCGTCGTCGTGAACGAAGGCCCTTAGCGAGAGAGCAATCCGGGTGACAGCGCGTGTGACTCCTCGACGGCGTGGTTCGTACGGGGTTGACGCCCCCTATGCGCCGGCGTTCATGGCCGTGATGGTCGTTGTGGAAATCGTACTCGGGATCATCTCGGGCCGCGTGTGGGGTTTCCTGGCGGCCTTGTTCATTCTGGCCATTCTCGGTTTCTACCTCCACGCCACGCTGCGAGGCAAGTTCTTGCTTTGGGCCAAACTGCTCCACGACTTGGGCCTCCGGGGTGACGAGCGCATCCTCGACCTGGGGTGTGGCCGGGGCGCGGTGCTGCTCCTGGCCGCGCAACACTTGACGACGGGGCGGGCCGTGGGGGTGGACCTTTGGCGAAGCGTCGATCAGTCGGGCAATTCCGCCGAGGCCACCCGCCGCAACGCCGTTGCCGAGGGGGTGGCGGATCGTGTCGAACTACAGACGGCCGACATGACGGCACTGCCTTTTCCGGACGACGGCTTTGATGTCGTCGTCTCCAGCTTGGCGATTCATAACATTCCCCGACGTGCCGGCCGAGAGAAAGCGATTGACGAAGCGGTGCGGGTGCTGCGTCCCGGCGGTCGGCTGATGATCGCCGACGTTCGCGGCACGCGGCAATATCAGGGACGCCTTGTCCGGGTCGGCATGCGCGATGTGAGTCGTCGGGTGCCGGGATGGGGGTTCGGGGCGCCAATCCCTATTGTGACCGCCACGAAACCGGAACGTCGGACGTGAGACGGCCCGATCATCCACCACCACGACGGGCCGCCCTATTTCGACCGGCGCGCGAAGCGGTGGGTGCGAGCAGAGGACCGTTGGCCCGAACGACAGACGCCGAACAAGTCGTTGCACCTGACGGGGCGGGCCTTTGCGGTTCCTGAGATTCGGAGGTCACTCAGGCCCGCCCCGCAGGTGAACGTTGACGTTCCGCCAACACTTCTCCATTTGGCGGGAGGTATCTAGCGCGTTGACCCGGCGCGGCACGCCGCCCGTCAGCACGGCCGGCCGAGGATGTAGCGGTGCGGGTCCACCTCCTCGCGGAGGATGCGCAACTCGAGCTCACGCGGCGGCTCCGTCGTCGCTAGCGCATCCGCCACGTCCAGCCGGAAGCCGGTCGCCGCCCTCACCTGCTCCGGCGTCACCCCGGGGTGCAGGCTCCGCACCTCCATCCGCCGCGACTCCTCGGCGTACCCCATCACCGCCAGGTCCGTGATGACCTGATACGGCCCCGACCCCCGCGGCAGGCCGGCCGCCTCCCGCGCCCCCGGCCCGGTCAGGTAGCCGGGCGTCGTCAGGAAGTCGAGCGTCTCGACGAACCGCTTGGCGTTCTGCTGCGTCACCACCAGCGTCCGCCAGCAGAACGACGCCAGGTCGCACGCCCCGCCGCTGCCGGGGAACCGCACCGCCGGCTTGGCGTGGTCGCCGATCACCGTCGAGTTCAGGTTGCCGTAGGCGTCGATCTGGGCGCCGCCGAGGAAGGTGTAGTCGATCAGGCCGCGCTGGCACGTCTCCATGATGTCGGCCATGCTCGTCGCCATGACGGCGCGGTGGAACGTGCGCGAGTCGCCCACGCTGATCGGCATGGTCGGCAGCTGCGGGGCGACGCCGCCC
>DASXAN010000214.1:0-5030 GCA_036406755.1 Gemmataceae bacterium | reverse complement strand
CGTCGAGGGCTGCGCCGCCTGCCAGGGTCGGCTGGACGCCCTGCTGGCCGACGATGCGGTCGCGCCCCTGACGCGGGCGGCCGGTGCCGCGGCGGAAGCCGGGCCGGACCAGGCCTTTCTGACGAACCTGCGGCAACTCGTCTCGCAGGCCGCCCAGTCCTCGGGCGGGCTCGGCTCTTCCGGCCGGGCCGGCCGCGACCGGGCCGAGACCAGCCCGACCTGCCCGACGTCCATCGGCGACTACGAGATCATCGGGGAAATCGCCCGGGGCGGGATGGCCGTCGTCTACAAGGCCCGGCAGCCGCACCTCGGCCGGGTGGTCGCCGTCAAGCGGATGCGGTTCAGCGACGAGGACGCGGCCGACGTGGAGCGGTTCTTCCGCGAGGCCGAGGCCGTCGCCCGGCTGCACCACCCGAACATCGTCCAGGTCTTCCAGGTCGGCGAGGACGGCGGCCGCCCGTTCCTGGCGCTGGAGTACGTACCCGGCCCGAGCCTGGCCGAGTACCTCAACGGCTCGCCGGTGGACCCGCGGTCGGCCGCCGCGCTGGTGCGGGCGGTGGCCGCCGGCGTGCACCACGCCCACCAGCAAGGCGTCATCCACCGCGACCTGAAGCCCGCGAACATTCTGCTGGACCCCGTCGCCGATCCGCGGCCCAACGGGGCGTCGGCCGACCGGCGTCACGGGCCGCTACCGCCGCTGACCGCCTTCGAGCCGCGGGTGACCGATTTCGGCCTGGCCCGCCGCGTCGGCGACGACCGGGCGCTGACCCTGCCGGACATGCTCGCCGGCACCCCGGCCTACCTGGCGCCGGAACAGCTGAGCCGCAAGGCGGAGGCGCTGTCACCGGCGTGTGACGTGTACGCCCTGGGGGCGATCCTCTACGAGATGCTGACCGGCCGGCCGCCGCTGCTCGGGCCGACCGTGCTCGCCACCCTGCGCCTGGTCGAGAGCGCCGACCCGGTGCCGCCTCGCACCCTCCAGCCGCACCTGTCGCGGGACCTGGAGGCGGTCTGCCTGAAGTGCCTGGCGAAGGACCCGCGGCGGCGGTACGGGTCGGCCGCGGACCTGGCGGCCGACCTCGACCGGTTCCTGGCCGGCCGGCCGACCGTCGCCCGGCCGGTGGGGGTCGCCGCCCGGGTCGGCAAGTTCGTGGCCCGCCACCCGCTGGCGACGGCCGCGGCGGCGGTCGTCGCCGTGGCCGCCGCGGCCGGCCTGGCCGGCATCCTGTGGCAGTGGCGGGAGGCCGTCATCGCCCGTACCGGGCTGCAAACCGCCCTGACGGCCGAGGCCGAGCAACGCCGCGACGCGGAGGAGAACCTCTACTACGGCCGGCTGGCGCAAGCGGCCGCCCTTTGGGAGGGCGGGGATGCCTCCCAGGCCCGCGGCTTACTGGACGCCTGCCGGCCGACCGCCGGCCGGGCCGACCTGCGCGGCTGGGAGTGGCACTACCTCAGCCGGCAGTTCCGGCCCGAGGTCAACGTCGTCCGGCTCGACCACTGGGTCAACGGCCTGGCACACTGCCCCGACGCCGCGGCCCTGGCGGTGGCCGTCGGCCGGCCGCGGATGAACGTCGCCGACCGCGTCCGGCCCGGGGACGGCCGGGCCGCCTTCCTCAGTCTCGGCGGCCCGGACCCGGCGGCGCGGCCCGGGCCGGACCTGCCGGGGGCGGCGACGGCCGTCGCCGTCCACCCGCGCGGGACGTTCGTCGCCTGGGGCACAAATACCGGTGATATCGTCGTCGGCCGCGGTGCCGTGGCCGAGGCGGTCCGCGTCATTCACACGCCGGCGGCGGTCACCGGCCTGGGCTTCAGTCCGGACGGCGGGACGCTTTACGCCGCGAGCGAGGACGCCCACCTGCGGGCGTTCGACCCGGCGACCGGCGACTTGATCCACGACCAACCCTCCCAGGTCGGCGGCCCCTGGGCCCTGGCCGTGCACCCCGGGGGTGCCCTGGTAGCCTTGGGCGGCTGGGCCGCGGTCCGCCTGTACGACCCGCACGACTGGCGGGCCGTCGGCGACCTGACCGGGCACCCGGGCGGGGCCGCGTCGCTCGCCTTCTCGGCGGACGGGGCGGCGCTCGCCGTGGGCTGTGCCGAAGGCACGGTCATGATGTGGGACCCGGTTGCCCGGCGGGAGACCCGCCGCATCCAGAGCAACGGCGGCCCGGCCTACGCGGTCGCCATCCGCCCCGACGGCCGGGCCCTGGCGGTCGGCGGGGCCGACCGGACGGTGCGAGTGTACGACGCCGTCACGGAGCGGCTCCTGGCGACGTACCGCGGCCACGAGTCGGGCGTCCGCAGCCTGGCGTTCACCGCCGGCGGCGAACGCCTGGTCTCCGGCGGCCAGGACGGCACCGTCCGCGTCTGGGACGCGACCCGGGACGTCCGCGGCCGGCTGATCCCGTTCGACCGGCGGCTCAACGACGCCGCCTTCGTGTCCACGCCGGCCGGGCTGCACGTCGTGGCCGCCAGTGCCACCGGCCGGGTGAAGGCGTGGGCCCTGACCGACGGCAAGCCTGCCGGCGAGCGGGACGTCCCCCTGATCGTGCGGCCACCGTACCCGCGGCGGTACATGGCATTCCTGGACGGCGGCCGGCGGATCGCCGGGATCGACAAGGCGAACCCGGCCGCGGTCGGCGTGTGGGACGCGCGGACCGGCGATCGGGTGGCGACCCTGTCGGCCGGCCGGCGGCCGGTCCATGTGCTGGCCGTGGACGCGTCGGGCCGGGTGGTGGCGTGGGCGGTAGGGCGCGGCGACGGCGACGTGGCCGTCCACTGGCGGGACCCGGCCGCCGAGTCGGAGCCGCCGCCGCTGTCGTTCCCCACCCGCGGCCTGCTGGCGCTGGCGATCGACCCGGCCGGCGGTCACGTCGCCGCCGTCGCCGCCCCGACCACGGCGGGCGGCGAGCAGACGGTCTGGGTCCGCGACCTGGCCGGCACAGCACCGCCGCGGGCCGTGGTCACGAGTCAGGGCATGACCGGCGGCGTGGCGTTCAGCCCCGACGGCCGGCTGTTCGCCGTCGCCGACGCCGAGTCCGTGCGGACCTACCGGACCGGCACGTGGGAGTTGGCGTCCGAGGTCCCGGTCCCGCCGGCGACGACCTGCCTGACGTTCAGCCCGGACGGCCGGCGGCTCGCGGCCGTCGGATACGACGGCATCACCACGCTGCTGGACCCGGTCGCCGGCAAGCGGGTGTTCCAGCTGCCGAGCCTGGCCGGCAGCCGGCCGGACGAATACGCCGCCAACGCCCGCGTCGCCTTCAGCCCCGACGGCGCGTGGCTGCTCTCGACTAACTGGGACGGCAGCCTGAACCTGTGGGACGGCACACCCTGACGGCCCGCCATGTGCTCGGGATCGAGGCCGTGCCCCGGGCGTCGCGTCCCGCCGCGAGCCGGCGCTACCCGTCGTCGTGCGGGCGGTGGCGAGTACGATGATCGTGACTCCCCCCTGACACCCGAGCACGACCGCGATGAACCCCGCCGCCTGGTACCTCGGCCTCGCACTGGCCCTCGCCCCCGCCCAGGACGCCGACAAGAAGGCCCCGCCCGACGGCGAAAAAAAGCCCCACCCGATGACCGGGCTGCGGTTGCGGTCCCTCGGGCCGGCCGTCACGTCCGGCCGCGTCGTCGGCTTCGCCGTCCACCCCGACGACCGCAGTAAGTACTTCGCGGCGGTCGCGTCCGGCGGCGTCTGGAAGACCGAGAACGCCGGCGTCACCTGGGCCCCGGTGTTCGACAACGAGGGGTCGTACTCCGTGGGCTGTGTTGTCCTCGACCCGAAGAACCCCAACGTCGTCTGGGTCGGCACCGGCGAGAACAACAGCCAGCGCAGCGTCAGCTACGGGGACGGCGTGTACAAGTCGGTCGACGGCGGCCGGACGTGGACGAACGTCGGCCTGAAGGCGTCCGAACACGTCGGCAAGATCGTCATCGACCCGCGGGACTCGGACACGGTGTACGTCGCCGCCCAGGGGCCGCTCTGGGGGCCGGGCGGCGACCGCGGCCTGTACAAGACCGCCGACGGCGGCAAGACGTGGAACAGAATCCTCAACGTCAGCGAGAACACCGGCGTCACCGACGTCGTGCAGGACCCGCGCAACCCGGACACGTTGATCGCCGCGTCCTACCAGCGGCGGCGGCACGTGTACACGCTCGTGGACGGCGGCCCGGAGAGCGCCATCCACCGCAGCACCGACGGCGGCAAGACGTGGACGAAGGTCCGCGCCGGGCTGCCCCAGGGCGACCTCGGCCGCATCGGGCTGGCGCTGGCCCCGTCGGACCCGGACGTCGTGTACGCCGTCGTCGAGGCGGCCGACAAGCAGGGCGGCATCTTCCGCTCCGCCGACCGCGGCGTCACCTGGGAGAAGCGCAACCCGTTCGACCAGCAGGCGCAGTACTACGCCCACGTCGTCGTGGACCCGGTGAACAAGGACCGCGTGTACGTCATGAACGTGCTCATCCAGGTGTCCGACGACGGCGGCCGGACGCTCAGGCCGCTGGGCGAGCGGTTCAAGCACGTGGACAACCACGAGATCTGGATCGACCCGCGGCACCCGGACTACTACCTGGTTGGCTGCGACGGCGGCATTTACGAGAGTTACGACCGGGCCGCCCACTGGCGGTTCGTCGCCAACCTGCCGGTGACGCAGTTCTACGACGCCGACTGCGGGCAGACCGACACGCCGTTCTACCGCGTCTACGGCGGCACCCAGGACAACAACACGCTCGGCGGCCCGGCCCGCACGATGAGCGTCCACGGCATCACCAACCCGAACTGGCAGGTGATGGTCGGCGGCGACGGGTTCCAGGCCCAGGTCGACTGGAAGGACCCGAACATCGTCTACGCCGAGTCGCAGTACGGCGGCCTCGTCCGCTTCGACTGGCGAACGGGCCAGCGAGTGCCGATCCAGCCGAAGCCGGGCGCCGGCGAACCACCCCTGCGCTGGAACTGGGATTCGCCCATTCTCGTCAGCCCGCACAAGAGTTCGCGCGTCTACTTCTGCTCCAACAAGGTGTTCAGGAGCGAGGAC
>DASXAN010000213.1:0-3495 GCA_036406755.1 Gemmataceae bacterium | reverse complement strand
CTTCTTCGCCGCTTGCGGCTATGCGGGCCGTTGCCCGCATAGCCGCAAGCGGCGTCTCACTTCATATACTGCCTCCACCCGCGCCCGCCTCCCACCCGCGAGGTCCCCGCCATGCCGTCCCGCAAGTCGATCCTGCCGCTGATCTGCCTCGCGTCCGCCCTCGCCGCGGCGGCCGCCGTCGCGCAGTCGAAGGACGAGCCGACCGAAAAGCCGAAGGCCAGGGCGAAGGCCCGCCGGGCCGAGCCGCGGGAGTGGACCAGCGGCGTCGAGTGGCCGGAGCCGCCGGTCATCGAGCCCGGCTCGGCGACCGTCCCGCCGTCCGATGCCGTCGTGCTCTTCGACGGCCACGACCTGTCCAAGTGGGACGGCGGCGACGCCTGGGAGGTCACGGACGGCTACGCGATCAGCCGCAAGCGGTCGATCAAGACCAAGGACAAGTTCGGCGACTGCCAGCTGCACGTCGAGTTCGCCACCCCCGCCGAGGTCAAGGGGGCCGGCCAGGGCCGCGGCAACAGCGGCGTGTACATGATGGACCGCTACGAGATTCAGGTCCTCGACTCGTACCAGAACAAGACCTACTTCGACGGCCAGTGCGCCGCCATCTACAAGCAGACGCCGCCGATGGTCAACGCCTGCCGCAAGCCGGGCAAGTGGCAGACCTACGACATCCTCTGGGAGGCCCCGCGGTTCAAGGACGACGGCTCCGTCGAGCGGCCGGCGTACGTGACGGTCCTTCAGAACGGGGTGGTGGTTCAGAACCACACGGAGGTGCTCGGCGGGACCGGGTGGGACCACGGGCCGAAGTACGAGAAGCACCCGGACCGGGCCCCGGTCCAGTTGCAGTTCCACGGCAACCCGGTGCGGTTCCGCAACATCTGGGTGCGAGAGATGAAGCCGCTGGTCGGCACACCCAAGAAGCCGGCGTGACGGAGACCACCCGCCCCATGAAGGCCATCGTCATCGGCGCCGGCCGCGGCCAGCGGCTCATGCCCACGACCGCCGACACGCCCAAGTGCTTCGCCGAGGTCGGCGGCCGCCGCATCCTCGACTGGGCGCTGGCCGCGTTCGCCGCCAACGGCGTCACCGACGTCGTGTTCGTCGGCGGCTACCAGATCGACAAGGTCCGCCGCGACTACCCGCAGTTCGCCCTCCGCCACAACGCCGACTGGCCGAACAACAACATCCTGGCCTCGCTCATGTACGCCGAAGACCAGATGGACGGCCCGTTCGTCTGCTGCTACTCGGACATCCTCTTCACCGCCGACGTGGTCCGCCGGGCGCTGGCCAGCCCGGCCGACGTCGCCCTGGTCGTCGATACCCACTGGAAGGACCGCTACGAGCACCGCAGCGAGCACCCGCCCGACGACGCCGAGAAGGTGACGATGCGGGACGGGCTGGTGACGAAAGTCCACCGCGGCATCCCGACCGACGAGGCGGACGGCGAGTACATCGGCCTGGCGAAGTTCACGGCCGCCGGGGCGCGGACGCTGCGAGAGCACTACCACCGCTGCCGAGAGCAGTACGCCGGCAAGCCGTTCCGCGAGGCGGCGACGTTCGAGAAGGCGTACCTGATCCTGTTGTTTCAGGAGATGATCGAGCGGGGCGTGCCGCTGGCGGCGGTCGAGACGCCCGGCGGCTACATGGAGATCGACACGCAGCAGGATTTCGAGCTGGCGCGGCGGTTTTGGAAGTAGGTGGTTGCTTCGTAGAAGTGGAGGTGGTGCCTGAAAATCGGGCAGAGATTGCCCGAAACCAGTGCACGCAAGAACACCAAGATGACCAAGAATACCGTCTTCGGGCGTTCAGGAAAACGGTCTTCTTGACCGGAATTCGCGCCGGGCGGGAAATCGCAGTGGGATCGGTGGGCCTCGGTCGCTCCGCTCCCTCGACCCACCCTACGAAGACGGCCGAATCCCGCCGCTGGAGTCCTATCATGTCCGTCACTCGCTTATTCCCAACCTCCGTCGTCGGCTCGATGCCCCGGCCGCAGTTTGTCCGTGACTTGCTCCGACCGGAGGCGCGGAAGGCGCTCGGCGAGGCGGAGGTCAGCCGTCGCCTCGATGCCGCCGTGGCGTATGTCGTCGTCATGCAGGAGTCAACCGGCCTGGACGTCGTCAGCGACGGCGAGTGGCGGCGGCTGAGCTACATCGGCGTCATCGCCGACCTGTGCGACGGGTTCGAGGTCGGCTACCACGGGGCCCAGCCGTGGACAACCGTCGTCGGCACCATCGCCCCGAAAGCGCCCGGCCTGGTAGCGAAGGAGGCGGCGTTCGTCCGCGACCACAGCCGGGCCGAGGCGAAGGTGGCCCTGCCGTCGCCGTATCTGCTCGGCCAGCGGATGTGGGACCCGGACAGGAGCCGCGGGGCCTACCCGACCCGCGAGGCGTTCATGCGGGCGCTGGTCCCGGTCCTGCGGGGCGAGTTGGAGGCCGTCCGGCGGGCCGGCCTGAAGCGGGTGCAGTTCGACGACCCGCACATCTGCCTGTTCGTGGACGAGAAGGTCCGCAGCCAGTACGCCGACCCCCGCCGGGAGCTCGACCTGGCGGTGGACCTGCTCAACGAAATCCTCGCCGGGTTCGACGACCTGGACACGGCCATCCACCTGTGCCGGCGGAACAAGGCGCGGGCCGGGTGGGTCGGCGAGGGCGGGTACGGGCCGATCCTGGACCACCTGGGGCGGCTGAACGTCAAGCAGTACATGCTCGAGTTCGCCATCCCGGCGGCCGGGGACTTCGCCGTCTTGAAGGACCTGCCGGCCGACCGGGGCATCGGCCTGGGCTGCGTGGACTGCCGGGGCGAGCACATCGACACGGCGGAGGAGATCGCCGCCCGGGTCGGGAAGGCGCTGGCGTACGTCGCCCCGGAGCGGATCACGCTGCACCCGGACTGCGGGTTCGCCCCCGGTAGCGCCGCCGACATCCCGATCGACGAGGCGTACCGCAAGCTGCAAAACGAGGTCGCCGCGGCCGAACTGCTACGCGCCCGCCACGGCGGGAAGTGACTGCTCCGTCCGCTCGTACTCGGCCCGGAACACGCTGCCGCCCTTCTGGCGGGCCTTCCGCTCGAAGTTGGTCAGGACCTCGTCCGGCCGCGGCGGCCCGGCCTGCTCCTCCGCCCACAATCGCCGTAGGCCGGGTTGGCCGTCGAGCAGTTCGCGGATGTGGGCGAAGTACTCCGGCACGTCGGTGGCGACGTGGAGCTTGCCGCCGGGCCGCAGGGCGCGGACGCAGTTGCCGGCGAACTCCGGCGTCCAGACCCGCCGCTTGTGGTGCCGTTTCTTCCACCACGGGTCGGGGAAGTAGACGTGGACGGCTTCCACGCTACCGGTCGGGACGTGGTCGCGCAAGACGACCTTGGCGTCGGCGCAGCAGGTCTTGACGTTCGGCAGGCCGCGGAGCGCGACCCGGGTGGCGGCGTAGAGCTGGTACTTGCGAGCGATCTCGACCCCGAAGAAGTTCCGGTCCGGCCGGGAGAGGGCGGCGTTCAGGAGGAACA
>DASXAN010000212.1:0-1655 GCA_036406755.1 Gemmataceae bacterium | reverse complement strand
GCTGGACAACACCGGCGGCGGCGTGCCGCCGGGGCCGGAGCGGGCCGCCCTGGAGGACTACCTCCGCAAGCGCGGGGTTGAGAACATCAAGGAGCTGTTCGCGTCCAAGACGACATCTCTGGTCCGCATCGCCGCCCGCATCCCGGCCGGCGCCCGCAAGGGCGACCCGGTGGACATCACCGTCTCCGCCCCGGACACGAGCCGGACGACCAGCCTCCGCGGCGGCGTGCTGGAGGAGTGCCTGCTGTACAACTACGACAACACCCGCAACCTGAGCGCGGCGGTCGCCGCCGCCACCGGCCGCGAGGCGTCCAACCACCCCGACGCCATGCTCCGCGGCCACGCCCTGGTCAAGGCCGAGGGGCCGGTCGTGGCCGGCGTCGCCGGCGATCTCGAAGACGCCGACCCGTCCCAGAAGCGGGGCGTCGTCTGGGGCGGCGGGCGGTTCGCCGGCCCGGACCGGCCGTTCATCCTCCAGATCAACCCCGAGCAGCAGTACGCCCGCGTCGCCGCCCGGATCGCCGAGCGGATCAACGAAACCTTCCACGGGGCCGGCGGCGGCGGGGCCGAAACCGACGTGGCCATCGCCCGGTCCAAGACGGTCGTCACCCTGACCGTGCCGGGCGCCTACCGGCTGAACATGGCCCGGTTCCTGCGGGTCGTCCGCCTGGTCCCGCTGACCGAGGCCCCGCCGGCCGACGGCGGCTACGCCCAGAAACTGTCCAAGCAGATGCTCGACCCGGCGACGACGATCACCGCTGCCCTGCGGCTGGAGGCGCTGGGGGCACAGAGCATCCCGGCGCTGAAGGTCGGGCTGCACAGCGACGTGCCGCTGGTCCGGTTCGCCGCGGCCGAGGCGCTGGCCTACCTGGGTAGCCCGTCGTGCGGCGAGGAGCTGGGCCGGCAGGTGGCCGAGCAGCCCTTCGTCCAGGCGTTCGCCCTGACCGCGTTGGCGTCGCTCAACGAGGCCGTCTGCCGGGTGAAGCTGGAGGAGCTGTTGACCGCGCCGGGGCCGGAGACGCGGTACGGGGCGTTCCGCGCGTTGCGGGCCCGGGACGATCACGACCCGCTCGTGGCCGGGGAGAAGCTCGGCTCGTTCTGGCTGCACGAGGTCGGCAAGGGTAGCGCCCCGCAGGTGCATTACTCGACGGCCAAGCGGCCGGAGATCGTCCTGTTCGGCGACGCGCCGAAGTTCGTCGCCCCGCTGTCGATCCTGGCCGGGCCGGAGTTCACGGTGCGGGCCGACGAAGGCAAGGCGACCTGCACCGTCTGCCGGTTCACGACCCGGCACGGCAAGCAGTCCAAGGAGTGCCCGTTGGAGGTGGCGGCCGTCATCCGGGCGGTGGCCGAGTTGGGCGGCACGTACGCCGACGCGGTCGAGGTGCTGCGGCAGGCCGAGGCGTGCCGCGGGCTGAACTGCGCGGTCAAGGCGGACGCCCTGCCGAAGGCGCCGTCGGTGTACGACCTGGCCCGGGCCGGGGTGCAGTTCACCGGCTCCGGCAAGGACGACGTGGCGGCCGTGCAGGTCGAGATCGGCGTGACGCCGACGTTGTACGAGAAGCCGAGCAGTAAAGCTGAGTAACCCCCTCGTTCCCACGCTCCGCGTGGGAGCGCAGGTCTTCGCCGCTCCGCGGCGCTCCCGCCGGCTCGCCGCG
>DASXAN010000211.1:0-7757 GCA_036406755.1 Gemmataceae bacterium | reverse complement strand
CGTGCCGCCCATGCTGATCACGTCGTCGTCCGGGTGCGGGCTGAAGATCAGGGCCGTCTTTGGCCCTTCGGGGCCGACCGGACCCAGCGGCTCTTCGGAGATCGTCGCCAACCGGTCGGCGAACACCCGCCGGCCCAACTTCTCGGCCGGCCCGTGCTCGCGGAGCAACTCGTACAGGTGGTGCTCGCGGAAGTCGTCGTCGTCCAGCTTTAGCAGCGCCTTGCCCACCTTGAGGCTCAGCCAGATCACGGCCTGGCGGATGCGGTCCGGCGTCCACCGGACCGGGCCGAGTTCCCACGGCCGGCGGACGGCCGTCAGCTGCCCGGCCGCGGCCGCGTCGAGCAGGAACGTCGCGTCCGGGTGGTTCTGTAGGAAGCTGGCGGCGACGGCGTCGGTCACATCGCCCTCGACGGCCTTCTGCACTGTCGCCGCCTTGTGCTCGCCGAAGGCCATGATGACGACTTTCCGGGCCTCCAGGATGGTGCCGACGCCCATTGTGATCGCCTGCTGCGGCACGTTTTCCTCGCCGAAGAAGCCGCTGGCGGCATCGCGACGTGTAACCGGGTCGAGGGTGACGGGGCGTGTGCGGCTGGTGCGGGTCGAGCCGGGTTCGTTGAACCCGATGTGCCCCGTCCGGCCGATGCCGAGGACTTGCAGGTCGATGCCCCCGGCCCGGCGGATTTTCAGCTCGTAGGACTGGCAATACTCCTCAACCTGGTCGGGCGGGACCGTACCGTCGGGGATGTGGACGTTCTGCCGGGCGATGTTGACGTGGTCGAAGAACGTCTCCCACATCCAGCGGTTGTAGCTGTGCGGGTCGTCCTTGGGCATCGGGTAGTACTCGTCCAGGTTGAACGTCACCACCCGGGAGAAGTCCAGCCCGTCCTCCTTGTGCAGCCGGATCAGCTCGCGGTACAGGCCGACCGGCGTGGAGCCCGTCGGCAGGCCGAGGACGGTCGGCCGGCCGGCGGAGTTGTTCTGGCGGATCAGGCTCTCGACCAACAGCGCCAGGTGGCGGGCCGCCTGGGAGCTGGTGTCGAAGACGAGCGTGGGGATTTTGGTGTGGGGGACATAGTGGGACGCCGTCATGGATGGTGTCCGGAGCGGGGGTTGGCCCGATGGCCGAAGGGCTGCGGCGGTGGTAGCCTAAGCGTAGTGTATGGACCAACACCGGGCGGGCGAGAGCCGCCCCGGGCCGTCGGGCCTCTTGTCATGGCAAAGATCACGGTCAATCAGGAACCGCACCCGCTTCCGCAGCCGGCCACAGTCGCGGCGCTGATTGCCCAGCTGGGCATGGACCCGCGTCGCGTCGCAGTCGAGGTGAACCGTGACGTCGTGCCGCGGTCGCGGCACGCCGAACACGAACTGCGGTCGGGGGATGCGGTCGAAATCGTCACACTCGTCGGGGGCGGCTCCGGCGATCCCGCCCAGCCGGCTGACGATCCGCTGGTGATTGGACCGTTCCAGTTCCGCTCACGGCTGTTCACCGGCACGGGCAAGTACGCGACCTACGACCAGATGCGCGACTGCCTCGCCGCCAGCGGTTGTGAGGTGACGACAGTTGCGGTCCGGCGCGAACGGCTGATTGACAAGGAAGGGCGGAGCCTCCTCGACTTCCTTAACCTGAAGCGGTATACGATCCTGCCGAACACGGCCGGCTGCTTCTCGGCCGATGACGCGATCCGCCACGCCCGGCTGGCGCGTGAGCTGCTGACCAACCTGGACAACCCAGGTGCGCGGTGGGTCAAGCTGGAGTGCCTGGCCGACAAGAAGACGTTGCTACCGGACCCCGTCGGTACATTGCGTGCGACGGAGGAGCTGGTCAAGGACGGGTTTACCGTGCTCGTCTATACGAGCGACGATCCGGTGCTGGCGAAGCGACTCAAGGAGCTTGGGGCCGCGAGCGTGATGCCGGCCGGCAGCCCGATCGGCTCCGGCCAAGGCATCCTCAACCCGAACAACATCCGCATCTGCCTGGAGTACCTGAAGGACGGCGACCCGGACTACCCGGTAATCGTGGACGCGGGCGTCGGCGCGGCCAGCGACGTGGCGGTGGCGATGGAGTTGGGTTGCGACGGCGTGCTGCTGAACACGGGCATCGCCGGCGCGAAAGATCCGCTGCGGATGGCGTGGGCCATGCGCCACGCGTGCGACGCCGGCCGGCTGGCGTACCGGGCCGGCCGTATTCCGCGGAAACTCTATGCGACGGCGTCGAGCCCGTGGGAAGGGCGCATCGCGCCGACATGAGTCGTCGGTTTCAGCCGCCGGGCGCGTTTCCGCGCCGTGCCGACTGTTGATTTCCGGCCGGCAGTCGCCGGCCGACGACGACGATATCCCGCGGCACCTGTTGGCGATTGCGGTCCACCGGGATGACGGCGACGACTTCGCTCGGGAACGGCATCGGCATCCGGCAGTCGTCGCGCGCCATGTAGCAGAACCACATCACATCCCGGTCGCGGTCCGCCTCTGGCAAGCCCCGGAGTTCGATCGGCTCGCCGAAGTAATACGCGAACAGGTGGTGCGCCGGGGCGAAGCTCACGAGCCGCGTCCCGGGCGGCATCAGCGCCTTGACGCGGTCGACGGCGGCCGCCGTGTCCTCGCTGCGGCGGATCATGCCGTCCACCACGACCGTCGCATATCCGCCGGCCATGAACGCGGCTACTGCCGCCGCAGCGATGGCGACCTGTCGGCCGCCGCGGCCGACGCCCCAAGCGACCCCCGCCGCGGCCGCCCACATGGCGAGGGTGTACGCCGGCAGGGTCGCCAGCGGCGGGGCGTACGCCTGCACGACGGGCAGTGGCAGCAAGCGGATGACCGCCAACGCGAGCGGCGCCACGGCCATGACGGCCGCGACTGATCGCCAGCCGAGCGTCCAACCCCGTTGCAGTCGCGGCGATCGGATTACATTGGCGGCGCGATCGATCACCAACCCGGCGAGCAGGGCCAACCCCGGATAGAGCGGGATAACGTACCGGGTCATGCCGCCCGGCGACACCCAACAGGGCAGAAAGCCCAAGACCGTACAGGCCGCGAGGAAGCCGGCAACCGGCCGCGCGGCCCCGAGGCCGCGGCGGAATCGCCGGCTCAGATAGGCGAATAACAACAGCGACCACGGCGCCGTACAGCCGAGGTCTTCGATCGGATAGGTAACCATGTGGGCCGCGACGGCGAGCGGTGGCAGCTGCTGGAACCGGCCGGCCGAGTCGGACAGCCAGATGCGATACGTCGCCTCCCAGCCCTCGGCCAAGAGGAATGGGACCTGCCACGCGCCGATGACCCCGGCGAACACCAACAGCCCGACGCCGTGCGCGGCCGTCAGCAGCCGGCGCCATTCGCCGCGCGCGACCAGATACACGCCGACGGCGCCGGCGAAGTACACCGGCGCCTGCGGCCCCTTCTGCAAGGCCGCCAGCGCCGTGAGGCCGTAGCCCGCCGCCCACGTCGCGGCGGCCGGCCAGGCCGCGCGCTCGCCCCAGATCCAGAAGACCCATGCCGCACTGAGGAGCGACGCGAAGACGATGTCGCTCTCGGCCACGCGGCCCATCTGGAGGACTTCGCCCATGCTGGCGAACGCCAGGCCGGCGGCGAACGCGCCGGTCCGGCCCATGATCGTCCGGCCGTAGGCGTAGAGCAGTACTGTTGTGAGGAGAACGGCGGTGACCGACGGCAGGCGGACGGCGAGGGCGTCGCACCGACCGCGGAGCAGGGTCGTGACGGCGATCAGCCAATTCCCCAGCGGCGGTCGACTTAGAAACGGCTCGCCCTGTTGGCGTGGCACGACCCAGTCGCCGGTCCGGATCATCTCCATGGCGACGGTCGCCCACCTGGACTCCTCGCCGCGGATGGTCAAGTCCGCGGCCCGGAGGAAGTAGGCGCCGAACGCCAGGGCCGCCAGGGCGACGACCTCCCACTCGCGCCACCAGCGGCCGGGCGATGGGATATCGCGGCTCGGTGAGATTTCGTCCATGATCTCTGCACGGCTCGCCCTTACCGATCCCGGCGGAGTGTGTCACATCCGAGCGGGCCGGTCAATTCCGCTTCCGCCGGGTGGGCCGTCACGCGGCCCGACTTTCGGCGACCGGAACTCGCGGCGTGCCAACGGCATCCTGCCCCTGGACCGCTCCGCAGCAACAGCGAGCGCGGATGCACGCCACGAACAGCAGTATCATCGTCCAAAACACCGACCCGTACCACATGACGGCGTCGTACACGGCCACACCCCACAAGTCCTTGTTCGACAACTGTGCGCCGACGGCAGCGGTCGCCAGGATGACGCCAAGAATGGCGTCGCGACGACCCAGGGCGACCCGGGCTAGACAGAAGCCCGGGAGTATGAGCGTGCAGAAGTGGGGCTTGCTCGACTGCGGGGACAGCAGGAGCATCAGAAGAATGACCAGACAGTATTCGAGAACACCCGCGCGGAGGGGGTGATTCGGCCAGCCCCAAGAGTTTCGCCGGCCGCTGATTCCGCTCCGCCGACGGCACACGATGACCGCGAGAACGAGGATCGCGATGTCGGTACCGTAGACGATGGCCTTCAGAGTCGCCGGCGTGACCCGGGCAGCCCGCGGCCGGGGTAGCATCTGGCCGTGTTCCCAACCGCGCTCCCAGACCAGCCAGCGGTTGGCGACCCCGGCGACCGAATGGTTGAAGTTAATCCCGCACGCCCACATCCCGGGGTCGTGGTTCCCGCGGGCCATCGGGGCAAGGAACACCCGAACCCACTGCAACAGCCGACTGCCGTCGGCCGCCGGATACAGGACATCCGGCACGAGATTGACACCCGCGGCGACGGCCGCGACGACGGCCGCAGCCCCGAACCGGCGGCGCAGTGCCAGGTACGGTGCCCACAGCAAGGGCGTGCATTTCAGTCCCGCCGCCAGCCCGAACCACACCGCCGACACCACGCCCCTGCCGGCCCGTAAGTTGAGACAGCCGGTGACCACGAGGGCCGACACCAGCAGGTCGGTCTGGCGATTGCCGAAGCAGTCGAACGCGAATGGCAACCCGAAAAGACACCCGGCGACGAGGACGAGGTGTTCGCGGCGCGGGACAGTCGGTCCGGGGAATCGCCCTCCGCCCGCCAACCGCCACGCGCCGTGCACCAGCACGACCAACGCCGTCGCGCTGATTCCGTACCAAAGGAACAGGCTGGCCATCCGCGGCAGGTATGTGAACGGGACCCCCAGCAGCGCGCTTGCGGGCGGGTAGACGAACGCCCGCTGGAAGATGTCCTCGCCGCCCCGCAGCCGCTCGGCTGCGGGGACGTAGACGTCGTCCCAGTCGGCCGGTTTGCGCAAGCAGAACGGGACCGCCGCAACGATGAGGACCGCGACGAGGGCCACCGAGTAGGGTGACCACGACCGCCGGCCGGGACAATCGGGGCCAATCCCGGGGCTGTCGTCCATGCGCTTGACCCTGAAACCCGCCGGATGGTTCCGGCCGGCGGATCGAGGCCGCCGCCGGACCCGGTCGTACATCGCCGGGCGGACAATGTCAACGGCAGAGATCAACGGATGAGCCGAACGGGTGGCTCCTCACGCCGGTCGGGCGAGGTCCGGCACGGCCTCGGCGAGCCGATCCAGCTCGGCCTGGGTGTTGTAGAAGTGCGTTGAGATGCGAAGCGTCAGCCCCTCCGGCCACCGGTTGACGAGGGCTTCGATCCGCCGCTCCCACAGGCGGCGGCGGAGGACTTCGTCATCCAGCCCCGGCGGCCACCAGAATGCCGTCATCGCCCCGCTCAGGCCCGGGTCAGCCGGCGTGGTCAGCCGCAGCCCGGCCAGGCCGTCGAATCGCTCTCTTGTGCGGTGGGCGAGGGCGCGCTCACGCGCGCGAGCAGCGTCCCAGCTCAGGCCGGCCTGAAAACCGATCGCGTCCGGTACGACCAGCCACGGGCACGGGTCGCGCGTGCCCTCAAACTCCAGTGCCCGCAAACGGTAGGTCGAGCCGGCCTCGTCGCGGTCGTCGGCCCGGCCGCGGTCGTAGTGGTAGCCCCAGCTCACTTGCAGCGGCTCCAGCCGGTCGACGGCATTTGCCCCCAGTGCCAGGAAGCCCGCCCCAATCGGGGCCAGCAGCCACTTGTGACAGTTGCCGCCGTAGAAGTCGCAACCGATGTCGTCGATCGCAACCGGGATCATGGCCGGGGCATGGGCGCCGTCGATGACGGTGAGCACGCCGTGGCGGCGGGCCAGGTCGCACAACTCCTTCGCCGGCAGGACCAGCCCCGTCGCCGACAGGACATGACTGAAGTGCAGCAGCCGCGTCCGCGGCCTGAGCGCGGCGCGGACGGCGTCCACGATTTCGCCCGCGTCCCGAGGCATCAGCGGCAGGTGGAAGAATCGGACCGTCAGCCCCTGCCGCCGGGCCGCCCGCTCCCAGGCCCACTGCATCGACCCGTACTCGCGGTCGCTCATCAGGATGTCGCCGGGCGCCGTCAGCCGTAGGCCGGCGGCGACGACGTTGATCGCGGCCGTGACGTTGGCCGTGAAGACCAGCCGGGTTGGCGCCGTGCCCAGGAACGCTGCCAGCCGCTCCCGCGCCTGCCAGAGCAGCGGCGGCGCTTGGCGGAGCAGGAAGTCCATCGGCTCCTCGGCCAGCCGGCGGCGCAGTGCCGTCACCCGGTCGAATACCGGCCGCGGGGTCGGGCCGAACGACCCGGTGTTCAGATTGGCCACCGCCGGGTCGAGCAGCATCGCCACCCGGGCGGCGGCCCAATCGGCGTCAGTAGTCCTCATGCACGAACTCGTACACCGCCAGGGCGAGGAGTACGGCCCCGAACGCTACCGAACTCACCACCGACCAGCCGGGGTGGAAAAGCCCCCGCTCTTGGACGCGGCGGAACTCGACCCACGGCGTCACGAACCGGTCGGCGTCCAGTGCGTCGTACAGTATCAGGCCGAAGTCGACCGGCTTGGGCAGCAGCCAATAGCCGAACTCGGCGGACCGGGTCAGGGCCGCTGTCGCCTGGGTCAACTCCAGGCCGACGAGCGTGTGCCGCCCGTAGTTCATCGCCCAGCAGACCAGCCAGAAGAGAATTGACCCGACGAGACAGCCGGCCGTGCTCCGGGTGGTGACGGCGAGCAACGCGGAGAAGCTGAAGAAGACCGTGAACTGCACGAGCAGCAGTGGCACGCATAGCCAGTACCCGCCCCCCCAGACCCCCGTCCGCAGCCCGAGTATGACGGCGGTCGCGGCGATGAACAGGGCCGCCTGCACGCCCACAAAGACGACGACGCCGACGAACCGGCCGAGGAACAGGACGACCCGCCCCGGCGGTTTGGCGATGAGCACGCTGGCCGCGGACGGGTCAAGGAACGTGGGCAGAAACCCAGCCGTCCAGACCAGGGCGAGCAACACTCCCAGCGTGTCGGCGACGACGCCGGCGAGCAGGAATTGCAGATACCGCACCGCCACGTCGTGGGATACGCCGTCGATCACACGGACGGTGCCGAACATAACGGTCAGCACACCGGTGGCACCGTCGGGGGCGGGTGTGAACTCGACCGTCAGACAGCCGAGGGCCGTCGCCGCCGTGATGACCAGCAGCGTCGCCGTCAGGCCGGTCGCCCGGGCCTGGCGGAAGACGTCTCGGATCAGGGCGGCGAGGGCGGTCATGCGGCGGGCTTCCCGTACAACTCGGCCAACGCCTGTTCCAGCGTGCGCGGGGTAGCCCCGTCGCCGCGGGTGAGGTCGGCCACGGTCCCCTCGTACGCCAGCCGGCCGCCGACGATTACCGCCACCCGGTCGCACAGCTGCTC
>DASXAN010000210.1:0-1608 GCA_036406755.1 Gemmataceae bacterium | reverse complement strand
GGAGGGGCGGGGCGAGCGGGGTCCCGACATTGCCGGCCGGGGTTGCGGGTGGAGCAGTTTGGCCATCGGTCGCCTCCGCTGCCGGAGCGGCCCGCCCGAACGCGGGTCGTCCGCTCGCCGTGGGTGCGTCACATCGCTACGCGGTAGCGCCTCCCATTGCCCTGCCCGTGGCGGCGCAGTTTTGGGAGTCGCCCTTGGTCCGCCGCGTCGGCGGCCCGGCTCCGTCGCCGGTGGCCGCCACGCCGCGAAGATCGGAGACTGGCGAAGGAGTCAACCGGGCGGCCGGTCGGGCCCCCCCCGCCGGCGTTCCACGCCAGTCGTTCCACGCTTGTTTTCGGCACGGCCGCCGGGATACTTGAACCCGATCGGGGATGCGACCGCCTTCGACCTCAACGGCGCGAACGATCGGACGGTCGCCCGGACCAGGACCCCGGGGACGGACCGGCGGCCACGCTCGCCAACCTTTGTGCGCTCCGCCATCACCCGGCTGCGGCGATCGGCCGCCTGCGGCGACGCCACACCGGCCCTCTGAAAACTAACCCCGGAACTGGGCGGCGGCCGGCCCCGGCCGGGTCAGAGCGGGATGAGCACCCAGGGCCGCTTGCGGACGATCGGGTAGGCGTCCAGGCCGAGGCGGGCGTTCAGCCAGTCGTGGGTCCGTTCCGGGTCGATCAGTAGGCCCCGGCGGCCGAACTCGTGGGCGATGTACCGGCCCGCCCCCTGCCCGAACCGGATCAGCCGGTAGTGGGTCCGGGTGTAGTCCGGGTCCATGTCCGTGATGGCGTGGATGCAGTCGGACCCCCGGCCCGTCCGCCCGGCCTCGCCCACCGTGTCCACGCACTGGTAGCCCATGCCCCCGCCCTCCAGGAACGCCTTCTGCGCGGCGGCCCGGTGGAACAGCTCCGGCCGGCACTCGTACGGCCCCCACTCGGCGACGGTCTCCCCGGCTGCCAGGGCGCGCCGGACGGTGGCGAGCAGGTCCAGGTTGACCCCCGGCTCGGTCGCGAGCCGCCACGGGCGAATGTCCCCGGTGGCCGGCATCCAGGAGATGGTGAAAGCGTCCAGGGCCGGCGTCCCCTCGCCGAGCGGATCGGCGGCGCGGACGAACGTGGCCCAGGTGTGGGTGAGGCGGGGGACGGGGGGCAGACACTCGGCCCCAAACACGAGGACGTAGAACCGCTCGCCGGGGGCGGCGTCGCGCGGGCCGGCGTAGTCGGCCGTCCGGGCCGGCGTCGGCGGGTGGACGGCCAGGTTGGCGCACCCACCCGCCGTCAGCAGGCACGCGGCGGCGAACCAAATCCAGCAGGGATACAGTGCCACGCCTTCCCCCGGTCGGCGGGCCGGACTCCCTGGGCCGGAGGCCGCATCCCGTCCACCCCGGCTGATCGACCGACCGGGGACGGGCCATGAGCGTCCCCGGGCCGGCCGCGCCGCTCCGGGGTCGCTTACCTTCCGGCCGTGAGGACCGCGGCGACGCTGGGGAACGTGCCGCGAGCGCCGGTGCCGGGGGTGGCTAAAGCGGTGATGCGGGCGACGACGATGAGGGCCGGCATGATCAGGTACTCGGTGGCGGTCGGGCCGTCCTGCGCGGTCACGAACGGCACGCCG
>DASXAN010000209.1:0-2853 GCA_036406755.1 Gemmataceae bacterium | reverse complement strand
ATCCCAAACCCGGAGGGCGCCCTCCGGGTTTGGGATTTGGTGTTTGGTGCTTGGGGTTTCCCGCGCAGCGGGGATGCGGGCTTTTTTCCTCCTGTAGTGACTGCCGGTGGTCACATTTCGACCGCCGCGGCCGTTTTTTGTGCAGGCCCGCCGCCGGGCCGCGCTACAATTGCCAGGACGCCCCTCGCCCGCGGGGGCCATCCGCACGTCCCCGCACGCGGGCACCCGCAGGAACCCGTCCGCATGAAACGTGTTCTTGTCTGCCTGTTTCTGGGCGGCTGCGCCTTCCTCGGCGGGGCCGCCGCCGTCTCCTTCGGCCCGAAGCTGCTGGCCCAGCTGCCCACGTCGCCGCCGTCGGTGGCCAACGACCTGACCGCCCTCAGCGACCGGTTCGAGGCCGTCGCCCGCCGCATCGGCCCGGCCGTCGTCTCGATCGAGGCCGTCAAGCCGAACGGGACCAAGCCCGACGGCAAGCCGCGGACGGTCGAGGACTCCGGGTCGGGCGTGCTCGTCCCCGCCGACGACGGCCACGGCACCCTGGTCATCACCAACAACCACGTCGTCACCGGGGCCCCGCCCGCCCAGATCAGCATCAATCTGTCCGACGGCCGGCTGCTCAAGCCGACGCAGGTGCTCGCCGACCCGGAAACCGACGTCGCGCTGCTCCGCGTGGACGGGGCCGGGCTGCCGACGGCCCCGCTGGGGGACAGCGACCGGGTGCGGGTCGGGCAGTGGGTGGTGGCCGTCGGCAGCCCGTTCGGGCTGAACCAGTCGGTGACCCACGGCATCATCTCCGCCCGGGAGCGGGGCAGCGTCAGCCTGGGCAACACGATCCGCATCAAGGACTTCCTCCAGACCGACGCGGCGATCAACCCCGGCTCGTCCGGCGGACCGCTGGTCAACCTCGACGGCGAGGTGGTCGGGATCAACACGGCGATCGCGTCGCAGTCCGGGGCGAACAGCGGCGTGGCGTTCGCCGTGCCGGTCAACCTGGTGCGGCGGGTGGCCCGACAGCTCCAGGAGCGCGGGGCCGTCTCCCGCGGCTACCTGGGCTTGCAGCTGGCGCAATCGTTCGAGCCGGTGGACGCGGTCAAACTCGGCCTGGACCGGGCCCGCGGCGCCCGCGTGGACGCCGTCTACCCGGGCACGCCGGCGGAGCAGGCCGGGCTGCGGGTCAACGACGTGGTGCTGCAGGTGGACAACGTCCCGGTGCGGAACGACAACCACCTGATCAACCTCATCAGCATGTTGCCGGCCGGGCAGCGGGTGCGCTTGCAGGTATGGCGGGACCGGCGGGCGCTGGCGGTGGACGCGGTCGTCGGCGACTGGGCGGCGGCGCAGTCCCGGTTCCGGGCGCAGGCGCCGCAGTGAGTGATCCGGCGAAGCCGCCGGATGGACCCGGAAACGCCAAAGCCCACCCGGGGCCCCGGGTGGGCTTTCGGTTTGCGCGTGGAGAATCCGGACCGCAGGCGCGATCCCGGCGGGCGTGGCCGAACCGGACCGGCGGCCTACTCCTCCTGCGGACGCGTCCGCAGGAAGATGAGCAGACCGATCAGGGCGATCAGCACCACGCCCATGCCGACCATGGTCCAGGTGTTGGAAAGGAAGTCCATCATCGTCACCACCCTTTCTTAGTTCGCGCGTGGGGGCCGTCCCCGGCGACCTTCGGCCGCTCACCCTGCGCGGCCGCCCGGGGAAAGCGTCCCCTTGTTCTACCGGCCTGCCGAATCGGTTGCAAGCGAATAGCGCGGTAAAAATTGACGGAAAGTCCAGTCCGGGGAAGGAGTTTGCCGGGGTGGCCGTCGGGCCGCCAGCTGTCTGCGAATCGAAGGCGCTTAGACGCTCCACACCGCCCGAAAATTCACACTTCCCGCTTGAGTTTGCCGGTTCCTGCCGGATAATGAGAGTTTGATTTCTCCGCCCGAAATTCACCAGGTTGATCGCCTTACTGGGGGCCGCACTCGGATGTTCGACGGCCGACCGCTCCTCCGCACGGGCAACTACTTGTACGGCGACGACATCGGGCACGACGCCTGCGGCATCGGCGGCGTCGCCGCCCGCGACGGCAAGTCGTCGCACGAGGTCCTGAAGAAGACCGTCCTCGCTCTGAAGAACGTCGAGCACCGCGGCGGCCTGTGCGGCGAGGCCGGCGACGGGGCGGGCCTCATCTGCCAGGTCCCGCAAGCGTTCTTCAAGGAGGAGGCGAAGAAACTCCGGCTCGACCAGGCCCGCTACCTCAAGCCCGAGGACCGCGTTGCCGTCGGCGTCGTCTTCTTCCCCGAGGCCGGCCGCGACCCGGCTCGGGCCGTCATCCGTGACGTACTCGCCAAGGGCCCGGTCCACTGGCTCGGCTGGCGGCCGGTGCCGACCCGGGACGACGTGCTGCCGGACCTGGCCCGCAAGACCCGGCCGCAGATCGAGCAGTTGCTGTTGCGCGTCGAGGGCGATGCCGACGCCGCGGAGGCGTTCCTGTACCGCGCCCGGTTGGAGATGCGGCACCGCTTCCGCCAGGCCGGGCTGGACGTCTACGTCCCGATCCTGTCGGCCCGGCTGGTCGGGTACAAGGGGCTGCTCACCAGCCACCAGTTCGCCGACTTCTACCCCGATCTGGCTGACCCGGCGTTCGAGACGGGGCTCGCCCTGTTCCACCGCCGGTACTCGACCAACACCTACCCGAACTGGTCCCTCGGCCAGCCGTTCCGGTACTCCTGCCACAACGGCGAGATCAACACCATCCGGACCAACCGGAACGCCGTCCACGCCTACTCCCGCGGGCTGAGCCCGCCGCTGCCCGGCGGCGACCTGCTCACCCCGAAGATGAGCGACTCGGCCAGCCTCGACGAGTGGCTCGAC
>DASXAN010000208.1:0-5425 GCA_036406755.1 Gemmataceae bacterium | reverse complement strand
TTCCCCGGCGCCTGTCTACTGTTGCAACTGCCCGCAGTCGGTGATCTCCACCTTCGTGCTCGTCTTGCCGCTCTCCGACCCCAGCGCCTCCATCTTCTTCACCACGTCCAGCCCCTCGGTCACCTTGCCGAAGACGACGTGCTTGCCGTCCAGCCACGGCGTCGCCGCCGTGCAGATGAAGAACTGCGACCCGTTCGTGTTCGGGCCGGCGTTGGCCATGCTCAGGGTGCCCGGGCCGGTGTGTTTGAGCTTGAAGTTCTCGTCGGCGAACTTCGCCCCGTAGATCGACTTGCCGCCGGTGCCGTTGTGGTTGGTGAAGTCGCCCCCCTGGCACATGAAGCTCGGGATGATGCGGTGGAACGTGCTGCCCTTGTACCCGTAGCCCTTCTCGCCGGTGCACAGGGCGCGGAAGTTCTCGGCCGTCTTGGGCACGGTGGCGGTGTCGAGCTCCATGACGACCCGGCCGAGCGGCTTGCCGCCGGCGGAAATGTCGAAGTAGACCTTGTCCATGGAAGTCCCCTCGGTGTGGGCGGGCGCGGGCGGCGGGGTGAGTTGTAGCGGGCGGCGGGGGGACGTGCCAGGGCCGGCAACAAGGCCGGGAGGGCGAGGCTCCTGCCGAGCCGCTCGTCTCACCGGCTCGGCAGGAGCCTCGCCCTCCCGATTACTCACCGGATATAGAACATCTCGGTCTTCAGGTCCGACTGCTGGATCGCGACGACGTGCCCGTCGCAGTAGAGCACGTTGAACATGTTGATGTGCCGCGGCGGGTAGTGGTACGTCCCGTCGGAGTCGTCGAGCGGCCACGGCAGGCCTTTCGGTAGCCCCGGCGGCGCATCCCCGTTCGTTGCGCACGCCGGCAGCCGGCCGTGCTCCCACAGCAGCAGCACGTTACCCGTCCCCCGGCCGTTGATGATCTGAGCCAGCTTCGCCCCGGCCGGGCCGCCGTCCACGCCGCTGATGGCGTAACTCAGTTGGAGCGGTTGGTTATACGTGTCACTGGTCGGGTCGCGGTCCACCCCCTCCGGGCAGTTGAAGATGGCCCGGTTCTGCTCGACGTACGGCCAGATCAGACACTTGGTCATGTCGAAGTCCGCCAGCGGCGGCTTGGCGTACCCGGACCCGGGCCGATCGTCGTACGGCCCCCACCAGACGCCATTTTGTTGACCTGGGGGGAAGGTGTCCTTGCGGACGAAGGCGTAGTGCTGCATCCCCAGGCCGATCTGCTTGACGTTGTTGGCGCACTTGATCCGGTCGGCCACCGCCCGGACCCGCTGCACGGCCGGCAACAGCAGGCCGACGAGCACGGCGATGATGGCCATGACGACCAACAGCTCGATGAGCGTAAACGCGGTCCGGCGAGACATGGGAGGACGCTCCGCGGGCGAGGCCGCACCGACAGTGTATGAGCCGGCGGACCGCCGGGTCGAGATTGTGCGCCGGTGATAGTAGTTGCGGAACGGGGCGGCAGACCGCCGCGCCGGCGTCAGGCCGCCCGCAGAGTGGCGGCGGCGTCCTTCTGCACCCGCAGGACGAAGTGGATGTCGTTGGCCGGCAGCCAGCGGCACAGCCGCCGCTCGTACCAGTCCTGCCACCCCGGGCCGCGGTTGACCAGCGGCTGGAGCACGGCCCGCACCGCCTTTTCGGCGAGCGTCCCGGACAGCAGGTTGATCCGCACCGACTCGACCCGGAACCGCTGCGGCAGGTAGAAGCTCGGCACCTTCCGCCGCGGCTGGTCGGCCGGGTCGCTGAAGTAGAAGAACGAGTACAGGCCGAAGAACCGCACATGCGTCGGGTCGGAGTACCCGTAGGGGTTGGAGAAGTGCGGGACGACCACCTCCACCCGCCCGCCGGGCGCCGTGATCCGGTGAATCTCCGCCAACAGTTCCAGGAACCGCTCGACGTGCTCCAGCGTGTGCCGGGTGTAGACCTCGGCGACGCAGTCGTCCGGTAGCCGGGCGAACGGCTCGTTCAGGTCGGCGACGACGTCCACCCCGGGCAGGGCGACGCGGTCCACGCCGTAGAACCCCGGCCGGGGACGCTGGCCGCACCCCAGGTTCAGTCGCAGCGGCACCCCGGCGGACAGGTCGGCCAGCACGGCCGGGTTGACGATCCTCATGGCACGACCTCGGCTGGAGTTGGCGGTCGGCGAGGCGCGACGGAGGGGTAATCCGGTTATCGGCGGCCCGGCGGTGAGACTTGAGCCGATTTTCCGGCCGGGTGAAGTTGCGCAAAAACAGCGGGCGCGGGAATCCTCCCGCGCCCGCCTCGGCTCACGCCGCCGGCCGCGAACCGTCGTCCGCGGTCGCCTCCGTGACAACCGGCTCGTCGACCGCCGGCTCGTCCTTGGCCTCGGCCCCTTGGTGATGGAGCTTCAGCACCCGCTGCCGCTCCTGCTTCCACGCCACCTCCCGGCGGGCCAGCTCCTGCTCGATCGCCGCCTGGAACTGCAACAGCATCCGCCGGCTGACGCCCTCGATCTCCAGCGTCACCGGCACCTCACTCTTGCGGGTCACGGCCTGGATCAGCAGGCCGTCCGCGTGAATCGAGAACGGGGCACCGTCCTCGAGCATGTAGCGCACCCTTCGTTCCGCCATGGTGAACCCCCACTTTCTACGGTCGGCTGGATACCTGAATTAGATGCGGCGGCGGTCGAAAGGATGCTGGCCGCCCGGCCGTTCCGTATGATGGCGGGCGGCCCATCTTACGCCTCGGAGGCCCCATGAACCGCCGCCAGTTCCTGCGCACGTCGGCCGCCGCGACCCTCGCGGGGATGACCGTTCCTGCCGCCGCCCGCCCGGCCAGCCCGGGATTCTCCTCCCCGGCCGAGGCCCAGAAGGCACCGCGGGAGACGCAACTCTACGTCATCGCCCTCTACGGCGGCACGGGCGTCCGCAAGCCGGACTATTTGGCGACCGTGGACGTGGACCCGAAGTCGGCGAACTACTGCAAGGTCGTCCGCCGGCTGCCGATGCCGACGCTGGACGACGAGCTGCACCACTTCGGCTGGAACACCTGCTCGTCCTGCCACGGCGACGCCGGCCGGGTGCGGCGCTACCTGGTCGTCCCCGGGCTGAAGTCCGGCAACATCCACGTCGTGGACGCCGCCGACCCGGCCGCCCCCCGGCTGCACAAGACGATCGACGCCGCCGTCATCCACCGCCGGGCGAACCTGTCCGCGCCGCACACCGTCCACTGCCTGCCGGACGGGCAGGTGATGGTGTCGATGCTCGGGGACGCCGCCGGCAACGCCCCCGGCGGCTTTTTGCTCCTCGATCCGGAGTTCGACGTGGTCGGCCGGTGGGAGAAGGACGCGGCCGGGATGCGGTTCAACTACGACTTCTGGTACCAGCCGCGGCACAACGCCATGGTGTCCAGCGAGTGGGCCGCCCCGACGACGTACGGCAAGGGGTTCGACCCGGCCGACGTGGCCGCCGGCAAGTACGGCACCCGGCTGCAGGTTTGGGACTGGAAGGAGCGGCGGATCGCCCAGACGGTGGACCTGGGGGCGGACGGGCGCATCCCCCTGGAGGTGCGCTTCCTGCACGACCCGGACAGCCGGCACGGCTTCGTCGGCGCGGCCCTGAGCAGTACGATGTGGCACTTCCGCAAGCACGGGGAGACCTGGAAGGCGGACAAGGTGATTGCCGTCGAGCCGGTCGAGGTGAAGGGCGTCAACTTCCCGGTGCCGGGCCTGATCACGGACCTGGTGGTATCGATGGACGACCGCTTCCTGTACTTCTCGAACTGGCTGCACGGCGACGTGCGGCAGTACGACATCCGCGACCCGGCCGACCCGAAGCCGACCGGCCGCGTGTGGGTCGGCGGCCTGCTCGGCAAGGGGCCGACCGTCCGCGGGACGAAGCTGCGGGGCGGGCCGCAGATGCTGCAACTGAGCCTCGACGGCCGGCGGCTGTACGTGACCAACTCGCTCTTGAGCACCTGGGACAACCAGTTCTATCCCGACCTGGCGAAGGCCGGATCGCACGTCCTGCAGATCGACTGCGACCCGGAGAAGGGCGGGATGAAGTTGAACGAGGCGTTCCTGGTGGACTTCGGCCAGGAGCCGGACGGCCCGGCCCGGGCGCACGAGATGCGCTATCCGGGCGGGGACTGTACGTCGGACATCTTTACGTGACTTGTCTTGTAGGGTGGGTCGAACGAGCGGAGCGAGTGAGGCCCACCGAAGCGGGGACTGTCTCTGAGTCGGTGGGCCTCGGTCGTTCCGCTCCCTCGACCCACCCTACGTCTATTCGCCCCACTCCGGGTCGTCGTATCCGGGGCACGGGTCGGCCGACCCCCAGTTCGGCTCGTATTCGCCGGCCCGGGCGAACCGGTGGAAGGACGACCACCGGTAGTCCCGGACCCGGCCGACCAGGCCGTGCTTGACCGGGTTCCAGTGGACGTAGTCGGCGCACCGCTTCAGGTCGTCCTCGTCCCGGACCGTGTGCTCCCAGAACCGCCGCTGCCACACGGCCCGCTCCCGGTGCTGCCGCCGGGACTGACTGATCATGCCTTCGGCCCCGCCACCCTTCAGGTAGCGGCGCGTGAACCGTTCCTTTACCAACCCCCACCGGAGGGAGTAATCGGCGTCGTCGGGCGGCAATGTCCAAATCGTATGCAGGTGGTTGGGAAGGAGGACGACGGCCACGACTGTGAACGGCCGCTCGGCTTACACCGAAGCCAGCACCAGGCGGAGGCACCGGCGACCGAGCGGGGTCGTGAGGACGGGCCGCCGCTCGTGGGTGACGGCGGTGAAGAAGTAGGTCGCGCCGGGAACGTAGGACCGCCGGTAGTTGGGCATGGCCGTTCCTCGCCGGGTGGTTTCGTAGGGTGGGTCGAACGAGCGGAGCGAGTGAGGCCCACCGAAGCGGGGACTGTCTCGGAGTCGGTGGGCCTCGGTCGCTCCGCTCCCTCGACCCACCCTACAACCCGGCCTGCTCCAGCTCCTCCCGCAGCGCCCGCAGCGGCCGGTACCGCTCCCGCAGCGCCGTCAGGTACTCGTCCCACGTCCCGTTCTCCCGCAGCCGCTTTGACAACTCCCGCACCTTCCGCAGGTGGCCGCACGCCGACCGGTACGCGTCCCGGTTCCGCTCCTCGATCAGCGCCTCCGCCGCCTCCCGGTACAGGTCCTTGGCCTCCCGCGGGTGCTCCTTCTCCGCCGCCTTCGCCACCTCCAGCTTCCGGCCCGACCGCCGGCCCCACTCCGTCTGCACCACCGCCAGCGCCGGCCCGACCTCCTTCTCTTGCAGGTAAATGTCGATCAGCAGCCAGGCCAACTGCCGCCGCTCCAGGTCGGCCAGCAGCCGCCGCCGCAACTCCGGCCACGCCTTGCCGGCCAGCCGCCGCAGCTCGTTGTACTCGTGCAGCGACGGCTCCCGCTTGAAGATCTGCTCGGCCAGCTTCAGGGCGGCCGGCTTGTCCCGCC
>DASXAN010000207.1:0-5556 GCA_036406755.1 Gemmataceae bacterium | reverse complement strand
GGCCGCCAGGGTGTCAGGGAGAGAATACCGATGGTTGATCTGTGGCCAAGCCATTCTCAGCCGCGAGTCGCAGAGCCAGACGGATGATCGGTTCGCTCTTGCCGAAGTGCGCCGTCAACTGCTTCTGGGTCATGCCCTCTTTGTAGAGGTGATTCACCTCCTCGTAATGAGAGTCCTGCCAGCGGGCCCGGCGCATCTTCCGCGGCACGTCGGCCAGTGTCGGGTCGGCCTCCGCCGCGATCTTCAGTGCCTTGCGGATGGTCGGGGGTGTGACATGGAACCGCTCGACCAACTGCTCGTGCGTGAGCCCCTGGCGGCGGGCCGCGGCGACCTCGGCGGCGTGGTCGGCCGCCCAGCCCTGCGAGTGGCCGACGACCGGTGTCTCAGTCCAAAAGAACACGTCCGGCAAGCCGGCGAACCGGTCCGGGTCGAGCCAGGCGTCGACGTCCGCGACGTCGGCGCTGTCCGCTGAGAGGTTTGGGAGCCGGAGGCGGCCGCGCTTCCGCGGCTTCACGACGTTGAAATCGCGTTCGGCGGGCGGGTCCGCCGGGTTGGACGGCTCGCCGCGGTGGAGGAAATCGACCGCATCCCCCAGCACGCCGAGCCAGGTGCCGCGCATCTCCACCCGGCCGTCCGGGAAGCACAGGATCCGGTCGATGTGTTTGCTCAGCTCCAGATTGCCCAGGGTCGGGTTGTGGGCGGCCAGCACGTCGTCGAGGTGGCGGAGGCAGTCGAGGACGGCCGCCGGGTCGACAGCCCGATTGATTTGCTCGCTCATCACGCGGTCGGCACGCACTTGAGCGTCGAGCTCCGCCCGCCGCGCCTTGGCCGCATCGTACCGCGAGACGATGTCGGTCCGCACGGCCCCCGGCAAGTCAGGGTCCCCGAGGCTCATCATCCATCCGCGGAGCTGGTCGTCGAGTTGGCAGAGCTCCGCCTCCTGCGCGGCCGCCCGGTCGGGTTGGCAGGCCCGATGGCGGGCGATCTCCTGCTCCACGGCGGCGACGACCTCCGGGAGCCAGTCGGGACGCTGTCCCGACTGGTCGGGGGGTGGGAACAGTCGGGCCCGGAGCCGGCCGATCACCGCCGCCCGCAGCTTATCCTCGGGGACGTGATAGGTGTTCGTGCAGGCCCCGGCCTGTTTGCGCGGGCACGTGAAATAAACGTACTTCTTCCCGGCTTTACTTCGTCGCCCCGACGCGATCGGTCGCATGGACGAGTGGCACTTGCCACACCGCACTAGGCCGACGAGCAGGTAAGTCAGAGAAATCCCTGCGACCTGGGGCGCGATCAGCTTTTCCGGGTCGTTCTTCTCCTTGTTCGCACGGCGTTGCTTGTACTCTTTCGCGCGAATTGCTGCGAGGACTTGGACTCGCTTGAATAGCTGCGGGTCTACCGTTGCTTCGCAGTAGTCGTCGACGGTGGCGTGGGGCCCGTCCGGGTTCAGCTCGGTCTTGCGGGTGTCGTCAACGACGTCGGTGCAATTCTTACCCCACACGTATCGGCCGATGTAGATTTCGTTTTTGAAGATGTAGCGCATTGTCGACTCGTACATCGGCTTCAAATCGTCCGGGATTTCCGGGTTGCTGTTCCACCAAGCCGCAAGCCGCCCAGGGCCGTGGCCGGTGTCGGCCGCTCGGCGGAAGGCCATTTGAACGGCGGCGACATGAGCGGGAACGACGTCCAGAACGTGTTCCAGTTTCGGGCCCTTGTCGGTCGCCGTGACGACCGGCCGGAGCCGGAATCCCATCGGCGCCGGCCCGCCCGGCCACTTCTTGAGGCGGACGGCGTCCTTCTTGCCGCGGATCACATTGTGGGCCTTGACCCGCCCGTCCTCGGTGGCGCGAATGTTCTCGATCAGGGCAATCGCCTTGCCGGTGAAGCCCGTTGGGTCGGCGAAGCGGTTGTCAGCGGCGACGACCAGCACGCCGTGATTCAGGAGGAGTTTCCGCCGCAGCTCGGCGATCTCCTCGGCCCGGCCAAGCCGCTCCAGCGTGTCGACGACGATTAGGTCCGCCTTGACGAGACCAACCTCGATGTCCCGCAACATCTGCTGAAGCTGCGGCCGCCTTTTCACGTACCTCCCAGAAATCGCGTCGTCTCGGTACGAGCCGACGTGTGCCCAGGGATAGCCGGCCCGCTTCCTGAACTCCTCGATCGTGTCGAATTGTTGGTCAGGCGAACGGGGGTTTTGCTTGTCACTGCTCATGCGCCCGTAGCGGACATCTCTGTAAGGCTGCATGGGGTCGAATGCGCGAGTTATCATGGGCATCAACTCCGTGACGATGGATCTCGTTCAGCGGCCAGTCGACTAGCTACGGCCCGGGCGATATAGCGCACCAACCGGTCTCGCAGCCCTCGCCGAACGGCGTCGGCGAGGGCGGATCGATCCGGCTCGGACAGGTCGGCCGGAAATTCGTCCCGGCCGTCGGCGATTCGGTCCGCCCAAATGGCGATCTGGTCTCCGGTCAGATCAGGGCAGGGGTCGGGTTTGGGGTCAGGCATGGCAAAACCTCCCTAAGAAGGCGCGCATGCCTGGCTGTGCCAAATCGGTTGGCACGGACTAGGCAGTTGCGCACGGGGTTGAAACTGATAATTCACCGGCCGAACGGCGGGTGAAACGGGAAAACGATCTAGGGTGATTCCTGAAAGCCGGAACGCGAGCCGACCGGCTACAGCAGGTCATCCCGCAGTTGCCGGAGCCCGTCCGGGCCGGACCGGGTAAGTTGGACGTCGGCCCGCCGGCCGGCGTAGTCGTAGACCGCGATCAAAAGGCCTTGCAGCACTTTTCCGTACGCCTGGCGGGCTCGATCGGCCGCCGCTCGGCGGACGGGGAAGTCGATGGAACGTACCTCGGGGTCACGTTCTGCCTGAAGCCAGTTGCCGAGCAAGCTCTTCCCGGTCGGCGTCCGGATGAAGCCGGAGCCGGCCGGGTGGAGGCCGAACACGTGGCCATGGAACAGGTGAAAATACTGATCGCCGGCGACGGCCTCGCGTACTTGTGCCAAATGCCAGAACTCGAGGAAATCATAGGACTCCCACGATAGCTGGCGGAAGATCCTGACATAGGGAAGCAAGATCTCCTGCCAGATGGCCGAGTAGCACCGGTACAGCGCCGCCCTCGCCTCGTAGGAGAGGACGTCGAGCACCCGTTTGTCGTCCTCGCGACCGGCGCGGCGACCGACGCCCCGCTTCCATTCTTGCCAACGGCCGATCACTTCTGTAATCGCCAAGTCCGGCTTCGTCGACAGCGTCTCGGTCAGGCCACCGAACAGCTCGTCACACCGCTTTTGATAGCGCTCCCGGAATTCTGGCGGCAGTTCGGCCGGGCCGAGGATGTCCGCCGTTTGATCGCGGAACTGGACCTCCGAAATGGGATCGAGCGGGGCGGAGCGCAAGTGGTCGTCGAGGGAGGCGCGATTGTCCTGGGCCTTGGCTCCATGGCCGCCGAGGCGACCGTCGGCGACGACTCGCCGGCTACCGATGGAACGCACATGGGGCAAGAGGTTGGCCAGCAAGTACGACTCCGCGACACCCGGATCGCGGTCGGTTTCCGCCTGGCGGCAGAGTTGCCAGTACGCGTCGAGAACGGCCTTGAAGTTACCGGGCCGCTTCCCCGCCGACGCAATCACGGTTGGCGTCGGCAGCCACCAATGGTCGATCTCGACTAGGCCGAGGGTCTCCGGCTTGCGGCACAGTCGAAACGTCACGTCCGCGTCGAACGGACGGAGGGTAATCTCGACGTCCTTGTCCACAGCGTTCTCCGGTTATTAGCGCCATCCGGCCGCCACACCACTCACTTTACCAAGCGCGCAACTGCCTAGCGAGAGTGACAGGCCAAGGCCCGACGCCTTGGCGTCACTCGGAGTTGCCGTGATGGACAGCGGCCCGCCAGGGATTGGTCGATCGCCGACTTGGATGGAGAAGTATGGTGCCAAGCACCGCTGGTCGCGGCTGACGGAATTCCCGGCCGGCATCACTCGGCCCACAAAGGTGCGTCTCTACCGGCGGGCGGAACACTACCTCCTGAACTGGTGGGACCCCGGCGAGAAGAAGAACCTGTCCGAGCGGGTCGACGGCGATCTCCTCTCCGCCCTCGTTCGCGCCCGGGAGATCGACGGGCGGGTGAGCTCGGTCCGCACCGCCGGGGCCGGACGGTCCAAGCGGCTCCGGCATGCCGACCTGGTCGGCCAGTTCTTGGCCGATCTGGCTCGGCGGGCCGACGCCGGCGAGATCGTGCCGAATACGGTCACCCGCTATCGCAACGCCCTGGCCCACTACCTGGACTACTGCGGTCAGCCGGAGGTCGCCAAAGCGTTCCCGTTCGCCGCCACCGTCAGCCGCGATTTTCGGCTCGGCCTGTCGTCGTACTTGACTGCCCGCCCGGTTACCGGCAATGGCCGCCCGGGTGCGCCGGCACACCCCATGCGGGGGCAGCCGTTCGTGCTGGACACCGTTCGGGCCCTCTACGAGTGGGCCAGCGATCCCGACCGCGGCGGCCTTCTCCCGCACGGCTTCCGCAACCCGTTCCTGCGGACCGGCGGTCGCCGGCCGGTCCTGCGGGGCGACCCCCTGGCCGCCCCGGACGTCACCGTCCCCATGGCGGTCGCCTTGATCCGGGCGTGCGACTGCTTTCAGCTGCGGCTGTTCGCGCCGCTGGCGTTATTCGGGCTGCGGGCCGCCGAGCCGTGCTTCTTGCTGTCGGAAGACCTGTCCGACGGCTGGCTGTTGGTCCCGTGTCGGCCGGAGCTGGGGGTGACCACCAAGGGCCGGCGTGACAAGCGGTTCCCGCTGCTGGCGGATCTGGCCGACTTTTGGGCGCTCCTCCGGGGCGGCGGGCCGCGGCTCCTGCTATACCGGCGGCGGGGTCTCGACGAGACTGCGGCTCGGGCGGGCCTTGGCGACGCCGCCCGAGCGAACCTGGTCGAGGACTTCCGCCGCCGGTGCGCCAAGGCCGGGACCGCCGCCGAGCGGCTCCGGGTCCGCGACCGTTTGTTTCGGGAGGCCGGCGGCCTTCGGTACAACGACATCGACGCCGAGTTCCGCCGGCTCGCAGACCGACTCGGGTGGCCGAAGGCGGCGACGCTCAAGGACCTGCGGCACCTCTTTGCGACCGCCATGAACAACGCGGCCATGCCGGAGGGGTACCGGCGGTACCTGCTCGGCCACGCGCCCGGGACCGCCGCGGCCGTCGCCTACACCCACCTCGACGACCTCCGCGCGCACTATGAGCGGGCGGTTCGGCACGGGTTGGCCGACGTCGTGGCGGCGATCCGGGAGCGAACAGCTGAGCTGACGGAAGCCGTCGACGCCAGATCGACCGGACCGACTGCTGTATTCCAGGCGGCGAAAGCGTCCGCCGAACTGCCGGCGGGCAATGGGACCGACCTGGGACATTCACCGGCCGTCTGACCACGCGCGCCCGGCATTAGCAGATGGGCAATGGCCTACCAGGGCGACGGTTACCGGCACCGCGGTGGGCGGATCTCGCCCAGGTAGAAATTGGAGGCGAGCAAGCCCACGAGGGTGAGCGCGAAGATTAGCCACGACTCGGTG
>DASXAN010000206.1:0-6696 GCA_036406755.1 Gemmataceae bacterium | reverse complement strand
CCCGGACGGCGTGGCGGGCGACCTCCTCGGCCGGCAGCGTGTAGGTGGTGATGCCGACGGCGAACTGGTTGCCGATCGGCAAGTCGTCGAACCCGGCCACGGCCACGTCCCGCGGCACCCGGACGCCGCGGGCCAGCAGCTCCAAGACCAGGCCGATGGCGGTGTAGTCGTTGTAGCACACGGCTCCGTCGGCCTTGGCGGCGAGGAACTCGCCGGCCAGCCGGGCGAACGTCGCCTTCCGCGGCAGGTCGGTCCGCTCCCGCAGCACCAGCGGGGCGTACTTCGCCGGCCCGGCGGCGTGCAGCTCGGCCAGGTAGCCGGCCGTCCGGTCCTCGTGCGTACTGATCGGGGAGGCGACGACCAAGGCGGGCCGCCTGCACCCGTGGTCGAGCAGGACGCGGGTCAGGGCCGCCGCCCCGCCGACGTCGTCCAGGCCGACGAGGTCGTGGGCCAGCGGGCGGTGCCGGCCGCGGAGGTTCCGCTCGATCAGCACCACCGGCAGGCCGGCCGCCCGGCAGACCGACAGGAGCCGCTCGTCCAGCCGCATCTCCTCCTCGCTCACCCGGGCCGGCATCAGGAACAGGCCCTGGAGGCCGGCGTCGGCGGCCCGCCGGGCCTGGCGGGCCAGGTCGCGGGCCGCCGGCGCGGTACCCGCGGAGCGGGTCGTGGCCAGGTCGAACGGGCTGTCGTCCATTTTCAGCCCGAGCCGGCGGGCCGCCGCCTCGAACCCGCTGCGGGTGACCGTGTCGGCGGCCCGCTGGAACAGGCCGGGGGTGATCCGCAGGCACAGGGCGAAGTGCTCGCCGGTGGGGGCCGCGTCCTTGCCGCCGCCGTTACGGGCGAGGTAGCAGCCGGACCGGTGGACGGTGTTGATCAGCCCCTTGTCCCGCAGGACCTGGAGCGCCCGGGACGCGGTCACGACGGAGACGCCGTGCTCCTCGGCCAGGTCGCGGACGCTGGGCATGCGGCCGGTCGGCCCGAGGCCGCCGCGGATGCGGCCTTCCAGCTCGCGGGACAGGGCCAGGTATTTCGGGGACGGTTCGGTCATGAGTTCGGGGCGGGATACTGTCGGGCCCGTCAGCGGCGCCCGCGGGCACCGCCATCTGATTAGCTCAGCGGCCAACTTGTATATCACAGATGGTACCGCCGCGCCGGCCCGAGTCAACACGGAATCCACTTTTTCCGCCGCAACAGTATTTGCGAAATAATCACAAATTCCCTGTTGCATCCCGGCCGCGGGGTGATTACCGTAGGGGTCGGATAGCCCCTCACGTTGTATAGCACAGGTCAACCCTCCGCCGGCCGCACGCCGGCGGCACTCTCCGGGGGCGACGCGATGCGACGAATCCGCACGGGGGTGTGGGCGGCCGGCGTACTGGCCCTGGCGGCCGCGGCGGCCGGCTGCTCCGGCGACCCGAAGCTGGTCCCGGTCACCGGCACGGTCAAGCTGGACGGCAAGCCGGTCGAGGGCGTCCGCGTCTACTTCTGGCCGACCGACATGACGGCCAAGTCGTTCCAGAACCGCATGGCCATCGGGTTCTCGGACAAGACCGGCCGGTTCGCCCTGAAGGGCACCAACGGGGACGGGATCGCCACCGGCGACTACAAGGTGACGTTCGCCCGGCCGATGGCCCGGGGCAAGGCGAGCGACCCGAACCTGAAGGCGGAGGAAACGGGGGCCCACGAAACCCTCAAGCCGGAATACACGGACCAGGACAAGACCAAACAGACGGCGACGGTGTCCGAGGCAAGTCACGACTTCGTCTTCGAGCTTTCAACCAAATGACGGCCGCGGGCCGCCCGGCTGTGCCGGGCGGCCCGCGGCCCAGTCCGGCCCGCCCGGGCCGGTGGAGGTCGGCATGATCCGTTCGAGGCGGTCCGCGTTCACGCTCATTGAGCTGTTGGTCGTCATCGCCATCATCGCCATTCTCATCGGCCTGTTGCTGCCGGCCGTCCAGAAGGTCCGCGAGGCCGCGTCCCGCGCGAAGTGTCAGAACAACCTCAAGCAGATCGGCTTGGCCCTGCACAACTTCCACTCGGCCAACGGGGCGTTCCCGATGGGCGCCGAGCGGGGGGCCGGGGGCTACTGGTCGGGGTTCATCCTGCCGTACATCGAACAGGACGCCCTGTTCCGGGCGCTGACGTTCTCGGAGGCGAGCGGCAACGCCCAGTGGGCCAACCCGACCCCGATCGCCAACGCCAGCATCGGGTCGGCCGACCCGACGGAGCGGAACATCGCCGCCATCGAGACGGTCCTGCCGATCTACCGGTGCCCGTCCACGACCGCCCCCGAACACGTGCTGGACGCGTCCGGGTACACGCCGCAGTGGTACGTGCTGAAGCGGGTGCCCGGGACCTACCTGGCGTGCGCCTCCGGGAGTGCCCGGAACGACTTCCGCGTGCCCCCGGACGGGCAAGGCAAGCCCCTCTGGCTGGAGACCGGGCTGTTCATCGCCCGGGAGAACAAGCCGTTCGTCAGCGAGGGGGGGATGGCCCAGCTGTCCGTCCAGGACGTGCCGGACGGCACGTCGAACACGATCGCCGTCGGCGAGGCCATCCCGTTCGTGGACGGCATCGACGGGGACGGGGTGCCGATCAACACCACCACCCAGGAGCAGTACAACCACGGCGGCCGCAAGGACCACTGGTACATCGGCGGGGACGACTGCGACAACTACGAGGGCAGCGACTGGTCGGAAGCCCTCGGCTCGACCGGCGTGCCGCTGAACATCGGCGGCGGCAAGCCGCTGTCCAAGAACGACCCGCTGTACGACGCCTGGGAGATCGGCTACGGCAGCCGCCACAACGGCGGGGCCAACTTCGTCATGGCCGACGGGTCGGTCCGGTTCGTCAGCGACACCATCGCCCTGACGACGTTCAAGGCCCTGGGGACGCGGGCCGGCGGCGAGCCGATCGGCGCCGGCGACTTCTAGGCCGTCGGCGGCGGGATCCTGCGCAGTACAGCCGGCTCGGGGGAAGCCGCGGCGACTGTCACGCTATTTCGTTGCGATTTTTGTTGACAGCCGGAGTCGGCCGCGGCTACTGTCTCGTTCATCCGGCCGAGTCCCGCGCCGAACACACCGCGGTCGCGCGGCTGCTGTGTAGCACAGCACGCGCCCTCGATCGGCATTCGTCCCCGCCGGGGCGGCGGGGCCATCGTTCGATTCCGACACGTCACACCCGGAGTGGTTTCCCATGAGCACCAACTGGTGGAATAAGCCCAACCGGCGGAAGGCCCGCACCCCGGCGGCCGCGCCGCGGTGGCTGCGGCGGAGCCGGCTGGCCGTCCTGCCGCTGGAAGACCGGATCACGCCGGCCACGTTCACCCAGACGAACGCCACGGCCATCGTCACCCACGACCCGACCGTGGCCGGCCAGCCCGGGACGGCCACCCCGTACCCGTCCACCATCACCGTCTCCGGCCTGACCGGGGTCGTCACCCACCTGTCCGTCAGCCTCAACAACCTGACCCACGAGTCCGTCGACGACCTCGACGTCCTCCTGGTCGCCCCGGGCGGGACGAACATCTACCTGATGTCCGACAACGGCGGCCAGAACCAGGCCACCGGCGTGACGCTCACGTTCGACAGCTCGGCGACGACCACCCTGGGCAACAACGGCGTCAGCTCCGGCACCTACGCCCCGCTGAACTTCGACGAGTTCGACCCGGACACCATCCCCGGCGCCCCGGCCACGCCGCCGGTCACGACGATGGGCCTGGGCGGGTTCTACGGGATCAACCCGAACGGCACCTGGGAGCTGCGGGTGTGCGACGACACCGCCCTGGCCACCGGGTCGATCGCCGGCGGGTGGACGCTGACGTTCGACTACCGGCCGAACTCGGCCCCGGTCGCGAACGACGACACGTACGCGGCCACCGAGAACACGCCGCTGACCGTCGGCACCCCGGGCGTGCTGGTCAACGACACCGACGCCGACGGCGACCCGCGGACGGCCCACCTGGTCACCGGCCCGGCCCACGGCGCGCTGACGTTCAACGCCAACGGGACGTTCGTCTACACGCCGAACCACTACTTCTCCGGGCCCGACACGTTCACCTACCGCGACGACGACGGGGTGGCGTTCGGCAACACGGCGACGGTCACCGTCAACGTCGCCCACGTCAACCAGCCGCCGCAGGCCGTCCCGGACGCGTACACCCTCCAGAACGGCGGGCCGCAGGTCGTCCCGGCCTGGCGGGGCGTCCTGGCCAACGACATCGACCCGGACGGCGCCATCCCGGGCTCCGTCTACTACTCCCAGGACTTCAGCGGGGTGGCCCTGCAGGCGTTCCCGGCCGGCATCACCGCCGGCGCCGCCAACAACACCCACACCGACTGGTCCCCGAACCTGCCGACCGGGTGGGTCCGGGACAACGGCACGACCCCGCAGCCGGCCTCCCCGACCGCCCCGGGCAACGTGTACTACGGCTGGCACGTGCTGGACATCGACTCCTGGATCGCCGAGCAGGACGACCAGGACCGGTCCATGTTCCTCAACGAGGTGAATTTCTCGGGCTTTAACCCGCCGAACGTCGGCAGCCATAACGCGGTCGTGGTGGCCGACGGCGACGCCTACGACGACTACGTGGGCCTCGGAGCCAACCACATGAGCACGTACGCCTACCTGCCGCCGGTCCCGCTGACCGGGGGCCTGGACGGCACGTTGCAGATCGAGTTCGATTCCAGCTTCCGGCCCGAGGACCCGGCCGACGGCCTCCAGCAGGGAACGGTGGACGTCAGCTTCGATAACGGGACCACGTGGACGAACCTGTTGACGATGGACAACACCCACGGCCCCAACGCCCCGTACGACGCCGGGGACGAGAGTCGGATCAACGAGCACATCGCCCTGGCCGCGAACAACCCGGCCGGGGGCACGGCCCTGTTCCGGTTCGGCTACCTGGACGCCAGCAACGAGTGGTGGTGGGCGGTCGACAACATCAAGGTCACGGCGCAGCGGACCGACCCCTCGACCCTGACGGCGACCGTCGTGACGCCGCCGACCCACGGCACGCTGAACCTGGCGCCGGACGGGTCGTTCACGTACACGGCCAACGCCGGCTACACCGGCGCGGACAGCTTCACCTACAAGACCAGCGACGGCATCGCCCCGGCCACCCCCGCGACGACCGTCTCGATCCAGGTGAACGCCAACAACACCGCCCCGGCCGCCGTCAACGACTCGTACCGCACCGGCCTCAACCAGGGGCTGACCGTCGCCGGCCCGGCCGGCGTGCTGGTGAACGACGCCGACCCCGACACCGGCGGGTTCGACGGGCTGACCACGGCCCTGGCGGCCGGCCCGAGCCACGGGACCCTGACCTTCAACACCGACGGGTCGTTCGTTTACACCCCGGCGACCGGCTTCGGCGGGACCGACACGTTCACCTACACGCTCGGCGACGCCGTCCACCAGAGCACCCCCGCCACGGTCACGATCAAGGTGATCCCGCCCCCGCCGGTGGGGCACCCCGACGCCTACTCGGTCAACAACAACGGCGTCCTGACGACGACGGCCGCGACCGGCGTCCTGGCCAACGACGCCAACAACAACTTCCCGATGAACGCCCTCCTCGACTCGGGGCCGGCCCAGGCGACGCAGGGGCCGTCCCACGGCACCTTGACGTTGAACCTCGACGGGTCGTTCGCGTACGTCCCGCACCCGTTCTACTACGGCCCCGATTCGTTCACCTACGTGGCGTTCGACCCGACGTTCAACCAGTCCGCCAGTCCCACGACGGTCAACATCACCGTCAACCAGGTGAACGTCGGCCCGGCCGCCAACCCGGACGTCTACGGCACGCCGGCCAACACCCCGCTGACGGTGCCCGCCGCCGGCCTGCTCGCCAACGACCGGGACGACGGCCAGGTGACCACCCTGCTGACCGAGAATTTCGACGAGCTGCCGCTGACGCCGTTCCCGCTCGACGTCCGCAACGGGGCCACCGGCAACCCCAACGGCGACTGGACCGACGCCGTCCCGACCGGGTGGACGCGGGACAACGCCCCGGCCGGGTTCAGCGCCACCCCGCCCCCGACCGACACCACGACGTCGCAGGAGGTGTACTACGGCTGGCACGTGCTGGACGTCGATTCCTGGGCCCACGAGCAGGGCGACCAGGACCGGTCCAAGTTCCTCAACGAGCGGAAGGTCGCCGGGTACAGCCTGCGGCCGCCGACCGTCGGCAGCCACAACCACGCCCTGGTGGCCGACGGCGACGGCTACCAGGACTACGTCAGCATCAGCCCGGCCAACCCGATGAACACCATGTTCATCTCCCCGAGCATCTCCCTGGCGGGCCTGCTCCAGAACAGCCTGACGCTGGAGTTCGACTCCAGCTTCCGGCCCGAGGAGGCCCAGCGGGCGGTCGTCGACGTCAGCTACGACGGCGGCACCACCTGGACCAACCTGCTCAACTACACCACCGACAACACCGGCGGGAGCGGGGCCGAGGGCCACATCAACGAGCACCTGACGCTGGACGCCAACAACCCGGCCGGGGCGACGAACGCCAAGTTCCGGTTCGGCTACCTGGGGGCCGGCAACGACTGGTGGTGGACGATCGACAACATCAAGGTGACCGGCTCGACGCCCAACGCCGGGGCGACGCTGTCCGCCGCCGTCGGCCGCCAGCCGTACCACGGGACGGCGACGGTCAACGCCAACGGGTCGTTCACGTACACGCCGGCCAAC
>DASXAN010000205.1:0-4188 GCA_036406755.1 Gemmataceae bacterium | reverse complement strand
GCTGGGCCACTTCCGCCTCGGCCAGCTGCTCATGGAGGCCGGCCAGTGCGAGGACGCGGCCCGGTCGTTCCAGCGGACGCTCGTGCTCAGCCCGGCGTTCTCCAAGGTCTACCACCTGCTGGCGCAGTGTCAGCTCAAGCTCGACCGGCGGGACGAGGCAATCGCCACGCTCAAGGAGGGGTTCAAGGCCGCCGACCAGCGGGGCGACAAGATGCCGCGGGAGGACATGGCGAAGTTGCTGGCGGAGCTGGGGGCGGAGGTCCCGGCCGCCCGGCCGGCGGCGCGCGGCCCGGCCGCCGGCGAGATCGCCTGCCAGCGGCCGGGGTGCGTCAACGGCGGCTACGGGCCGAAGCTGCCCGGCCCGCCGATCCCGGACGAGATCGGCCGGCGGATCGCCGAGTCGATCTGCGCCGACTGCTGGCAGGACTGGTTCCGCAACTACAGCATCAAGGTGATCAACGAGCTCCGCCTGGACCTGAGCACCGAGCAGGGGCAGGAGGAGTACGACAAGTACATGCGCGGGTTCTTCGGGTTCGAGGAGTAGGCCCATGGAGGGCGGCGAGTACCTGGTTCACCACGGCTGCGCCGGCCACCTGGGCCGGTTCCGCGCCGCCGGCCCCGGCGGGTTCGGCCGGGGGGCGGGCGTCGTCGTCCGCAGCCGGCGGGGTCTGGAACTCGGCGAGGTGCTGTGTCCGTCGGCCTCGGACCGGGCCGTGCTGCCGGACCCGTTCGTCGGCGAGCTGCTCCGCGCGGCTACGGCGGACGACCTCGCCGCCGCGCACAGCCACCGCGAACTGGAGCAACGACTGTTCGTCGACGGTTGCAGGTTGTCCGACGACCGCGGGCTGCCGCTGGCGGTGGTGGACGTGGAGGTGTTCCTCGACGGCCGGCAGGCGCTGCTGCACGCGGTCCGCCTCGGGGCGTGCGACGAGGGGCCGCTCTTGGCCGAGCTGGGCGACCGGCACGGACTCGTCGTGCGGCTGTACGACCTGACCGCCGAACCGGCGGTCGCCGAAGACGAGCACGGCTGCGGGTCGTGCGGCAGCGGCGGCTGCGGCGAGGGCGGGTGCGGCTCCTGCGGTGACGGTGGCTGCGGCAGTTGCAGCGCCGGCGGGGCAAAGGAGCTGGAAACCTACTTCGCCTCCCTGCGGGCGCAGATGGAGCAGCGCCACCGCGTCGCACTGCTCTGACGCCCGGCGCTCGCCCATCCCACTCCCATGCTCCGATACTTCGCCTCCCTGGCCGCAGCACTCATTGTCGTCTCCGCTGCCGATGCCGCCGACGTGGCCGCGATCGTCCGGACCATCAAAGCGGTCGGCCCCGAAGGGGCTGGCAACCCGGAAGCGGGCCGCGCCTGGCGGGAGTTGAGCCGCCTACCTGCGGCCGATCTGCCGCAACTCCTCGCCGCCCTGGATGGCGCCTCGCCCGCCGCGGCCAACTGGCTCCGCTCCGCCGTCGACGCCGTCGCCGAGCGCGAACGAGCCGCAGGCCGGCCGCTACCCGCGGCCGCGCTGGAGGCGTTCCTGCGCGACAGGCGGCACTCCGGCCGCGGCCGCCGGCTGGCGTACGAATTGCTCTGCACCGCCGACCCGTCCGCCCCGGCGCGGCTGTTGCCGACGATGCTCGACGACCCCGGCGCGGAGCTGCGGTACGACGCCGTCGAAACCGCATTCGCCGCCGTCAAGCCGCAACCGATTGACTCGGCCGCCGCCAAGGCCGAACTACGCCGACTGCTGTCCGCGGCCCGGGATGGCGGACAGGTCGAGGCCATCGCCCGTGAATTGGACCGCCGTGGCGAGACGGTGGACCTCGTCGCCCACTTCGGGTTCATCACGCGCTGGCAGGTCGCCGGGCCGTTCGACAACGCCGACGGCCGGGGCTTCCGCACGCCGTACCCGCCGGAGCGGGGCGTGGCCCTGGCCGCGACCTACGCCGGCAAGGGCGGCGCGGTCGTCGCCTGGCGGCCGGCCGCTGCAGATAAGTCTGGCATCATTGACCTGAATCGGTTGTTCCCCGGCACTTCGCCGAGCGGCAGAGCGAAGGGGCTGAAGGCCGCGGTCGCCTATGCCTATGCAGAAGTCGAGTCGCCCGTCGAGCGAGCGGTCCAGGTGCGGGCGGCCAGCGCCACGGCGATCCGGGTGTTTGTCAACGGCCACGAAGTCCTGGCCCGCGAGATGTACCACCAGAGCTTCGACCGGGACATGCACACCGCTCCCGCCCGACTGGCGAGCGGGCGGAACGCCGTCCTGGTGAAAGTCTGTCAGAACGACCAGCCGGAGGACTGGGCGCAGAACTGGATGTTCCAGCTCCGCATGACCGACGATCTGGGCGCCGCGGCGCCGGTGACCGTCGTCACGCCGGGGGCCGTGAAATGACGGCCCGCCGTCTACTCCCTGCAGTCGTCCTGCTCGCCGCGGTCGGTTCGGCCGCGGCCGGCGACTGGCCGCAATTCCGCGGGCCGGGCATGGCCGGCGTCGCCGAAGCGACCGGACTGCCGGAGCGGTGGGGGCCGGCGGAGAACGTGCGGTGGACGGCGGCGCTACCCGGCCGCGGCGTGTCGTCGCCGGTCGTCGTCGGCGACCGCGTGTTCGTGACCGCGTGCTCGGGGCTGAACCAGACCCGGCTGCACGTCGTGGCGTTCGACGCAGACTCCGGCCGCAAGCTGTGGGAGCGGCAGTTCTGGGCTACCGGGCCGACCAACTGCAACCCGAAGACGTGCATGGCCGCCCCGACCCCGGCCGCCGACCGCGACCACGTCTGGGCCCTGTTCGCCACCGGCGACCTGGTCTGCCTCGACCACGCCGGCAACGTCCGCTGGCTCCGCACGCTCCAGACGGACTACCCGGCCATGTCCAACCTCGTCGGCCGCGGGGCGTCGCCGGTCCCGCACGGCGACCTGCTCGCCGTGCCGATGGAGAGCCAGGGGGCGTCGTACCTGCTCGGCCTCGACGCCGTCACCGGCCGCAACCGCTGGAAGATCGAACGGCCGACCGAGAACAATTACACGACGCCGCTTGTCGTCCGCCGCGGCGGCCGGGCCGACCTGGTCGTACAGGCCCTCGGCGGGCTGACCGGCTACGACCCGGCGACCGGTGCGCAGCGGTGGGAGTTCGACGACGACGCGGTGTCGGCGGTCGCCTCACCGGCCGCGGCCGACGGGCTGGTGCTCGGCGTCGGCCGGGGAATGGTGGCGCTGCGGCTGACCGAATCCGGTCCGCCCGAGGTACTGTGGCGGTCGGCCCGGCTGGGCAGCGGCACGGCGACGCCGCTGGCCGCCGGCGGCCGGGTGTACGCGGTTAAGGAGAACGGCATCCTCGCCGCCGCCGATCTGCGGACGGGCAAGGAGCTCTGGACACTGCGGCTGCGCGGTACCTACTCCGCCTCGCCCGTGCTGGCCGACGGCAAGCTCTACCTCGTCAACGAGGACGGGCAGACCACGGTCGTGCGCCTCGGCGACAAGCCGGAGCGGATCGCGACCAACGCGCTCGGCGGCCCGATGCTGGCGACGCCCGCCGTCGCCCGCGGGTGCCTGTTCCTCCGCTCCGACACGTCCCTGTACTGTGTCGGCCCGAAGTAGCAAGCCCGCGATCCGGCACGTCCCGATTGTCCCGCCCCCGCCGGGGTTGGTATCCTAAGGGCGGGGAAGAGTCCAACACGGTGGACGGATCATGGACAAAGCTCTCGCCGCCGCACTGTCGCTGGTGACGGTGCTGGCCGTCACGGAACGGCTGCCCGCCCAGCCCCGGCCGAGCCAGCCGCCGGCCCAGCAGCCGGGGACTCGGCCGGGCCAGATGCCCCAGCCGGCGCCGCAGGGCGGTGCCATGCAGGGCGGCCTCGGGGCCACCCCAGCCCCGGCCGGGGCCGTGCCGAATGCCCGGCCGCCGGTCACGGAGGTGGGCGGCCGCAAGCTCGACCAGTGGTTGCGGGAGGTCGAGGACCCGGACCCGAGCGTCCGCGCGGAGGCGATCCGCGTCGTCGTCGAGTTCGGCCCGCCGGCCCGCAAGGCCATCCCGGCGCTGGTCAAGCAGGTTCGGCAACTCAACGACATCAGCCCACAGGCGATGGCCATCATCGCCCTGAGCGAACTGGTGCCCATGACCCCGCAGCCGGCCCCCGGGAGCGCGCCGGACGGGTACACGGTGGAAGCGGTCAACGCCCTCATCCAGGCATTGGACAGCCCCCAGGCGA
>DASXAN010000204.1:0-7607 GCA_036406755.1 Gemmataceae bacterium | reverse complement strand
TTCGCCCTGGATCTCCGGGTGTTGCCGGAACGCGTCCTGCATGATGCGGTCGAACTCGGCCGGGTTGTGGCCGACCGCGACGAAACTGATCGTCATGTACCCGCAGAACAGGGCCGACAGCAGGCTGACCACGAGCAGCGCGACGGCCGGGGCCGTCAGCGCCCCGCCGGCCGGGGGGCCGTACGCCGGCCCGGCGAAGTCGACCGCCTGCGGCCGGCCGCCGTTGTACGGCTGGACCGTCGGCGGGGCCCCAGCGGTCGGGGCCGCCCGCGGGACCGGTGCGCTGAACCGGGTGTGGCACTGGGGGCACTCCACCTCCCGCCCGTACAGGTCGGGCGGCAGGCGGAGTTGGAAGTTGCACGACGGGCAGTGGATCAGGTCCTCGGCCATGCCGCCTCCGGATGTGCGAGCGGCCCCCGGGCCGTTCCTGGCCGGGGGCCGCCACCAGATCATGATGACCGCCGCGTCACGCCCGGCGGGTCACTTGCCGACCTGGGCCGTCCGGCGGCGGAGCAGCAGCTCCATCGTCCCGCCGGCGTCCACGGGCACGTCCTTCCGCGTGTCCGGGTCCTTGGCCGTCATCTCCACGTCCAGGTCGATGAACAGCTTGACCTCCGAGACGAACCCGTCCCGGACGTCCACGAAGGCGTACCCCTTGGCCACGCCGTAGAGCCCCTTCTTCCGCTTCTGCGGACCGGCCGGCGGCTGCTCGTCGAACCGGCGGGCGCTCGGCTCGGCCGCGTCGCCGGCGGCCGGCGCGTCCTTCTCGTCGGCCGCGTCCAGCCCCTTGGCGTCCGCCTTGCCGGTCAGCGAGCCGGTGATCTCCACCACCGCCTCCGGCCGGCCGGACCGGTCCCGCACGCCGACGTACTTGAACTTCATGTTGAACACGGCCCCGTCGCTCCGGGTGGCCGAGTTGATGAACAGGTCGGTCGGGAACTCCCAGGTGTACCCGTACGGCACCTCCTTGCCGGGCAGGGGGAAGGTGACGGCCTGCAACGAGGCCAGGATCTGGGTGTTAAACCGGTGCATCTGCGGCTGGGCGGCCGGGGGCAGCCGGCCGTACGTCAGGCCCCGCAGCCGCATCCGCCCCTCCCGGCTCACGTCCACGACGGTGACCACCCCGCGGATCAGGTTCAGGAACGGCCGCAGCTGCTGGGTCAGGGCGTTCTGCACCTGCCGCGGCACCTCCTCCAGCCCGGGGAAGATCTTCTTCAGGTCCAGCTCCAGATCCTGGTACTCGAGGTTGACCGTGGCCGTCCCCGTCTTCTTGCTGACGGCCAGGACGTGCTCGGTGAACGTCGTCTTGACCGGCAGGCCCTGCCGCGTGCCCTTGCCGACCTGCTTGGTGTACAGGTTGGTGTAGGTGGTCAGCTCGACGTCGCGGTGGGTGCCCTTGCGGTGCTGGACGGCCAGCAGCGCCGGCTTCCGCTCCACCGGCGGGCCGTCCGGGGCGTAGGAGGTGGCCCGGCCCCACTGCTCCTGGCCGGTGCCGTTGGTGAACCGCGGCTGGAGCCAGCACACCCGGCCGGGGGGCACGTCCGGCAGGACGAACTCGCCGACGGCCAGCCGCTCCCCGGGCCACTCGCCCGCCTTGAACTTCAGCGTGGCCGTCTGCCGCGGGCCGTCGCCCGGGCCCGCGTCCGGCTTCTTGTTGGCCGGCTTGCGCGGCTTGCCGGCGCCGCCCACCCAGTAGTCGATCGCCACCGCCGTCACCCGGGCCATCGGGTCGCTGAACCGGATCTCGATCGGCTGCTTCGGGACCGACCCGTCCAGGTACGACCGGCCGGGCACGACCTCCAACGGGTACCCCTGGATCATGCGGGCGGCGTACTCGCCGGGGATGCCCCAGCGGAGTTCGGTGCCGTCGAACCCGGCCACCAGCACCCCGCGGACGTCCCCCTTGGCGTCCACGATCGCCCCGCCGGAGTTGCCGTGGTCGGCCCCGCCCTCCAGCTGGATGTACTTGGGGGTGCCGTCGGCGTTGAGGATGCGGCCGGTGACGGTCGTCGGCCGGGCCTTCAGCGTCGTTTGCAGGTCCCGGATGCCCAGCCCCCGTTCCATCATCTGCTTCAGGCCCGACCCGAGCGGGAACCCCAGGATCGCCAGCCGGTCCGACTCGACCAGGCCGGCCGACGGGGTGACCTTCATCGGCCCGGGCAGCTTGTCGGCCTTGACGCGGATGACGGCGAGGTCGTCGTCCCGGTTGACGGCCATCAGCTCGCCGTCCAGCTTCTGCTCCGCGTCCGTGCCCCGGTCGAGGTAGACGGTGATCTTCTCCGGCGGCCGGTCGGCCTTGCTGAGCATGCCGACGACGTGGCAGTTGGTGACGATCACCCCCGGCTCGGCGAACCAGCCGCTGCCCTCGCCGCCGCCGTCGTTCCGCATGACGCTGATCATGACGGCCGAGTGCTTCACCCGGTCCCACACCTCCGGGGCCATGAGCGTGTTCCGCTCCGGGATCAGCGGGGTGGTGGAGATGGACGGCTCGCCGGTCGGGACGCCGACCCCGACCAGCGGGTTGTACGTCCGCGGCTGGTTGGGCAGCAGGACCTCCACGTCGGCCGCCTTGGGCGCGTCCTTGGTCAGGCTGCGGCGGAGGGTGACGTCCAGGTACAGGCCGGCGAACACCTTGGTCGTCGTCTCCTCCTGCGGGTTGTCCGGGTCGCGGAGGGTGACCGGGAAGACGACGGCCAGGTTGGACTCGGTCCGGCCGAGGGTGACGCGGCCGGTGGCCACGTCCACCGCGGCCGCCCCGTGGGTGAACCCGTGGATGCCCAGCTTCGGCCCGCCCTCCTCGTCGTCCTCGGTAGCGCCGCCGGAGTCGCCGGAGTCACCGCCCGGGCCGCGGGCGGGGCCCCGCGGGCCGCGGCGGGCGCCGCCCCCGCCGGCGTCGGACCGGTTCGGGTCGTTCTCGTTCTTCACCACCCGCCCGTCGATCAGGATGACCGCCTCCTCCCGGCCGTCCCGGACGCGGGTGCCGACGTACTTGCACGTCAGCTTGAACAGGGCGTTCTGGGTGTTCTTCTCGAAGCTGAACGTGTACGCCGTCTCCAGGTCCCACGTGTCCCCGGGCTGCACGTCCTTGCCCGGCAGGTTCAGGGCCATCACCTCCAGCGACTCGACGATCTGTTCGTTGAACCGCTTCAGCAGCGGCCGGGCCCCCGGCGACACGTCGTGCGTGTCCGCCACCGGGTGGATGTACTTGCCGTCCTTGGTGACGGTCACCACCGCCGACAGCCGCTTGATCTGTTCCAGCACCCCCTTGAACTGCCGGCGGAGTAGCGTGTCGAAGTCGCTGTCGGCCAGCCGCAGGTCCTTGTACTGGAGGGCGACCTTGGCGTCGCCGTTCTTCTCCACGGATTGGACCCGCTCCGTCAGGCTGGCCCGCAGCCCCAGGTCACTGCCCGTGGCCCCCACCCCCTCGATCATGTAGCCGAACACCTGGCGGCTATCGACCTCCAGCGGGCGGCCGTCGTTCAGGCCGCGGTCCGGGACGTGCTTGATGGCCAGGTTGACCGGCTTGGTGGCCACCGGGAACCGGCCCATCTCCATGACCACCGCCTCGCCCCACCGCTGCGACCCGTCCTTGGCGTAGTAGTGCGGGCGGAACCAGTAGACCTCGGTGTCCTTCACCGGCGGCAGGGAGAGCTCGGCCGCGGCCGTGTGGCTCTCGCCCAGGCCCAGCGCCTTGTCCGGGTCGTACGCCAGGACGGCCGTCACCTTCGGCCCGTCCCCGGCCACCGGCTCGGGCTCCCGGTCGCCGCCGGCCCGGATCGGCTTGTCCCCCTTGGTCAGGTTCGGCTTCGCCCCGACCCAGACCTCGGCGTCCACCTTCCGCAGCCGCTTGAGTGGGTCGACGATGGTGGCCACGATCGGCTGGCGGACCGCCCCGCCGCTGCCGGTCGCCTGCCCGGGCAGGACCGTCTGCACCCGCCCCAGCAGCAGCTGGACGACGTACTCGCTGGGGATGATGTACTTCATGTTCGTCCCCGGCGCCTGGGCGACGACCACGGCCACCAAGTTGCCGTTGGTGTCCACGGCCGCCCCGCCGGAGTTGCCCGGGTCCGCCCCGCCCTCGACCTGGATGAACTTGACGCTGCCGTCCTTGTTGAACATGCGGCCGGACACCGACGTCGGCCGGACCTTCAGGGTCGTCTTCAGCTCCCCGGTGTTCAGCCCCCGCTGGAGCCGCCGCACCAGGTCGCCGCCGAGCGGGAAGCCCATGGTGAACAGCCGCTGCGACTCGACCAGGTCGTACGACGGGGCGATCTTCAGCGCGTCCGGCAGGTCGCGGCCCTTGATCCGCAGCACGGCCAGGTCGTCCTCCCGGTCGATGGCCAGCAGCCGGGCGTCGTAGTGCCGCTCCGTCGGCAGGCCGGCGTCCAGGCAGACGTCCACCTTCTCCGGCGGCGGCATGGCCACCTTGTCCATGCCGACGACGTGTGAGTTGGTGACGACGTACGCCTCGTTCCCGTGCCGCTCCGCGATCCAGCCGCTGCCCCACTCGATGCCCTGCTGGTTGGTGGTGGTGATCCAGGCGGCCGACTTCTTGATCCGCTCCATCGTCTCGTGGCGGATGTCGGCCGGCCGCGGCACGTTGCGGACGAGCTCCAGCTTGTCCGGGGCGTCGGCCGTCTTCATCTCGGCGTTGCCGCCGGCGACCGCCGCGTGGCCCGGGTTCGTGGTCGTCGTCGTGTTGGTCTTCGGCGTCACCGGACCCACCGGCGCGACGGCCAGCGGGTTCGTCGCCGGCTGCGGCTGCGTCTGCTGGTCCGAATCGCCCCCGAGCATCCACACGCCCAGGCCGACGCCGGCCGCCAGCAGCACCACGCCGCCGACGACCGCACCGATCACCAGCCCGTTGCCGCCCTTCTTCTCCGCCGGCCGCTTCGCCGCCGGCCGGCCGCGGCCGTTGCCGTTCCGCCGCGGCAGGTCGTCGTCCTCGTCGTCGTACCGCCCGCCGTTTCGGGCGCCGGCCGGCTTGGCGGTCGTGATCCGCTCGTCGGCGGACGACCCACTTCGTGGGTGCCCCGCCGCGGCCGGCGACCGGGCCGCCGCCGCGGTGAACGTCTCCTGGCACTTCTTGCACCGGATCTTCTTGCCCAGCAGGTCTTCGGTGACCGGGTAGCTCGTCCGGCAGCCCGGGCAGGTCACGGAAACGGCCATAGTCAAGGCTCCGAGAGTCGGGTCTGGCCCAGGTCCACGGTTCGGTCGCGGCACTTCGGCGGACGGCGCGAGCCCGTCGGGCTCCGTCCGCCGCAAGAGGGGGTAGGCCATCTGGCGAGAGACTATCGTGTATATTACGGTGCGCGGCCCCCTCCCCGCAAGATTTTTTGCCCCCGGAACGGACCCGCATGACCCCGGCCCAGGCCGACTGGTGGCGATGGCCGACCTGGCGGGAGTTCGCCCTCGGGGCGGCCCTGTTCGTCGGAATGGCGGTACTCAGCGCCGTCCTGACCGGCTGGGTGCTGGTGCGGTTGCCGGCCGACTACTTCGTCGGCCCGACGGCCCCGGCGTTCTGGCGGGACCGGCACCCGGCCCTGCGGCTGGCAGGGCGGGTGCTGCGGAACCTGATCGGGGCGGCCCTGGTCGTGCTCGGCGTGCTGCTGTCCCTGCCGGGCGTGCCGGGGCAGGGCGTGCTGACGATCCTGATCGGGCTGTTGTGCCTGGACCTGCCGGGCAAGCGGCGGCTGGAGCAGAAGTTGATCGGCCGTCCGCGGGTCCGGGCGGCGATCGACGCCCTCCGCGCCCGCTACGGCCGGCCACCACTGCGAATCGAAGAGTGATGGGACCCATAGGTCGTATGAAACCTATGGGTCCCATAGCCATTCTCACTCCGGATACAGCGGCGTGCTCAGGTACCGCTCGCCCAGGTCGGGCAGCACCACGACGATCAGCTTGCCGGCGTTCTCCGGCCGCTTGGCCACCTGCACGGCCGCGTGCACCGCCGCCCCGCTGCTGATCCCCGCCAGCCACCCCTCCTCCCGGGCCAACTTCCGCGCCATCGCGAAGGCGTCGTCGTCGGCCACCTGCACGACCTCGTCCACCTGGTTCATGTCCAGGTTGGCCGGGATGAACCCGGCCCCGAGGCCCTGGATCTTGTGCCGCCCCGGTTTCAGCTCCTCCCCCTTCATCCGCTGGGTGATGACCGGGCTGGTCACCGGCTCGACGGCGATCGCCTTGAAGCTCGGCTTGCGGGGCTTGATCACCTGGCTGACGCCGGTGATCGTCCCGCCGGTGCCGACCCCGCTGATCAGAATGTCCACCTTGCCGTCGGTGTCCCGCCAGATTTCCTCGGCCGTGGTCTTGCGGTGGACCTCCGGGTTGGCCGGGTTCTTGAACTGTTGCGGCATGTACGCCTTGGGCGGCCCGCCGCCGTGCTCCTTGATGAGTTCCTCGGCCCGGGCGATCGCCCCGCTCATCCCCTTCTCGCCGGGCGTCAGGTGAATCTCCGCCCCGAACGCCTTCAACAGCCGCCGCCGCTCCACGGACATCGTCTCCGGCATGGTGACCAGCAGCCGGTAGCCCTTGGCCGCGCAGGTGAACGCCAACCCGATGCCGGTGTTGCCGCTGGTCGGCTCGACGATGACGGTGTCCTTGGTGATCTTGCCGTCGCGCTCGGCCGCCTCGATCATGGACACGCCGATGCGGTCCTTGACCGACCAGAGGGGGTTGAAGCTCTCCAGCTTGGCGACGACGGTGGCCTTCAGGTCGGGGCCGCCGGCCCGCCGCAGGCGGATGAGCGGCGTGTGGCCGATGCACTGGGTGATGTCGTCGTAGATGCGGCCGCGGAACGGGAGCGCGTCTGGCATGGGTCGTCCTCCACCGGAAACTGCGTGATACGTCACTATCTCGATCGGAAAGGTCGGGTCGGTCGGGGGCGCATCTCTCAGAGTACCGACGGATGGCGACGATTGCAAATGACAACCGCTCGGCCGGCCCGAGTGTCATCTGCCTTACTGACCCGGACCGGCGAGTGTGGTCCAGTCGGGGCATGTCCCAGCCGACCCGTCACGGCACCGGCCGCTCCGCCTCGGCGATGACCAGCTCGTTGTCCGTCCACCCCTTCTCCGCGGCGACCGCCGGCCAGAACCGGCGGTACGCCAGCCGCGCCCGGACGCGGGCTGCCGCCGCCGGGAACCGGTACGCCGACTCGTCCGCCTCACCCGGCCGCAGGCGGGTGTCGGCGAACTCCGGGTCGGCCCGCCAGAACGGGGCCGGCGCCCCGCCGTCGAAGTCGCACAGCAGCTTTGCGTACAACCGCCCCGGCCGGCCGGCACAATCCGCCCCCGCCGCCGGCGGTAGCGTCGGCCCGGCACCGGCGAGCCGTTGGCCGGCGGCGTTGAACGCCTCGACCGTCAGCACCAGGTTCCGGTCCGGGAAACCGGTCGGCACGCGGTGGCCGACGCCGTCGGCCCGCACCGTGACGCCGACCCGCACGCCGGCCGCGTCACGTGCCGGCGTGACGACCAGGCTCAGACAGCGGTGGAGCATGGCAGCTTGGCCGCCGGGGAACATCGAATGATCGGCGAGCGTGTGCGCCGGCCGTTCGTGCCCGCCGCGGCCGGCGGCGACGTTGGTGTGCGTCTCGGCCGCGGGCATGT
>DASXAN010000203.1:0-2305 GCA_036406755.1 Gemmataceae bacterium | reverse complement strand
TGCCACTGACATTTGGGAGACCTCGGGGCGCTCACGCAACCCCGCTCGCCCCTGTCATTGCGCCGGCAGCAGCGCCCGCAGCGTCTCGACCGTGTCCGCGTCCTCCGGTTTCTTGTCCGTCCGCCACCGCAGCATCCGCGGGAACCGCACCGCCACCCCGCTCTTGTGCCGGGCCGACCGCTGGATGCCCTCGAACCCCAGCTCGAACACCAGCTCCGGCTTGACGCTCCGCACCGGCCCGAATTTCTCCACCGTGTTCCGCCGGACGAACGCGTCCACCTCACGGATCTGCGCGTCCGTCAGCCCGGAGTACGCCTTGGCCACCGGCACCAGCTTGCCGTCGTCCCACAGGCCGAACGTGTAGTCGGTGTACAGGCTGGCCCGCTTGCCGTTGCCCCGCTGGGCCAGGATCAGGACGGCGTCGATCGTGAACGGCTCGATCTTCCACTTCCACCAGTCGCCGCGGACCCGGCCGACGCGGTACGGCGACCCGCGGCGCTTGAGCATCAGCCCCTCGACGTTCCGCGATCGGCTCTCCGCCCGCAGCCGGGCCAGGCCCTCCCACGAATCGGCCGTGACTACGGGTGATATCTGCAACCGCTCCCCCTCCGGCGCCATGCCGCTTGCGGCTATGCGGGCAACGATTTCCTCCAGCCGGGCACGGCGCTCCTCCAACGGCCGTTCACGAATGTCCTGTCCCCCATCTTCCAGCAGGTCATACGCCAGCAGCACGACCGGCACCTCCGCCAGCAGCTTCTTGCCGAGCGTCTTGCGGCCGATCCGCCGCTGGAGCTGCGCGAACGGCATCACGCCGCCGGCACCCCACGGCAGGATTTCGCCGTCGATCGCCGTCCCGTCCGGCAGCCGGCCGCCGAGGTCGCGCAGCTCCGGATACCGCTCCGTGACCAGCTCCTCGCCGCGGGTCCAGAGGAACGTCTGCCCGGCCCGGCGGATCAGTTGCGACCGGATGCCGTCCCACTTCCACTCCGCCTGCCAATCGGCGACCGGGCCGAGGTCGGCCGGGTCGCCGTCGAGGGCGTGGGCCAGACAGAACGGGTACGGCCGGCTCACGTCCGCGTCGCCGGAGCCGGCGGCGAGCAGCCGCTCGAAGAACGCCGGCGTCGGTTCCCAGTCGCCCATGAGGCGGTGGGCGACGGCCGGCTGCGTTAGCCCGCCGACCTGGGCCAGCGCCCGTGTGACCAGCAGTTGCGACACGCCGACGCGGAACGCCCCGGTGATGAGCTTGTTCCAGACGAACCGCTGCCGCCGGTCCATGGTCGCCCACGCATCGAGTAACGCTTGCCGCTGCTGCTCCTCCGGCAATCGCCGCAGCGGCAACAGCACGTCCTCGACCCAGTGCCGCAGGGGCAGGTCGCTGGACCGGTCGGCCGGCGGCAGGACGAGCGCGATGGTCTCGGCCAGGTCGCCGACGGCGTGGTAGGACTCGTCGAAGAGCCAGTCGGGCAGGGCGGCGGTCTCGATCGCCCACTGGACGAGCTTGCGGGTGGGGATGACCTGCCTGGGCTTACGGCCGATGAGGAAGTAGACGGCCCAGGCGGCGTCGGCCGGGGCAGCGGAGTGGAAGTAGCGGACGAGGGCGGCGACCTTTTCGGAGGTCTTGGTGGTCTCGTCGAGGGCGGCGTACAGGTCGGCGAAGGCACGCATTGCCCTCATTATAAGGTGACTGACCCGCCGGATGACGTGCCCCTTCCCGCCGCGGGCGCTTGCCTCCGGGCGGTGCGGATGGATAATGGAGCCACTTCCACCTCGAGCCCCCCGAGGGGAATTGTCCCATGGCGGATTCGACCCCGCGGACGCCGGCCCCTGTCCTCCCGCCGACCGAAGGCCTGGGCCAGACGCTCGACCTTGAGCCCACCGTGCCACCGCAGGCCGCCGCCGCGGTCGTGCCGCCGGTCCCCATCCCCGGCTACGAGGTCGAAGCGGAATTGGGCCGCGGCGGCATGGGCGTGGTCTACCTCGCCTACCAGCCCAGCCTGAAGCGACGGGTGGCCCTGAAGACGATCCTCGTCGCCGGCGGCGCCGACGCGGACACCCGCCGTCGGTTCCGGGCCGAGGCGGAGGCGACCGCCCGGCTGCAGCACCCGAACATCGTCCAGGTGTTCGAGGTCGGGGAAGTCGACGGGCACCTGTACTACGCGATGGAGTACGTGGACGGGGGCAGCCTGGCCGGGCGGGCGGTCCGGCCGCCGCACGAGGCGGCCCGGCTCGCGGAGGCGCTGGCGGACGCGGTCCAGCACGCCCACGACCGCGGGGTCGTGCACCGGGACCTGAAGCCGGCCAACGT
>DASXAN010000202.1:0-3263 GCA_036406755.1 Gemmataceae bacterium | reverse complement strand
CGACGGGCGGAGCTTCAGCCGCACCGGGCCGTCGCCCTCGATGAGGCGGTAGTTGACGAAGACCGTGTTCTGATGGTGGGTGAGCATCAGCCGCTTCTCGAAGACGATGCCGTGGGCGGCGTACCGCCAGACGGGCAGGCCGCCCTCCAGGCGGAACTCGGCCAGGTGCTCGGCCCCGTGCAGGTCGAGCCGGCCGCCGGCGAACTCCTCCCCGCCGAACCGGATCACCTTGCCGTTGCGGAGGCGGACCAGTTCCGTCACCTGGCCGAGCATGACGCAGCGACCCAGAGGGGCGGGCAGGGCGGCGATCAGGAGGCCGTGGTAGCGGCGGGTCGGGACGCCGGCAACGGTGCCGGAGGCGTAGCCGCCCAGGGCGTTGGTCACGAGCCATTCGCGGCTCAGCAGTGGCTCGGGGTGGGCCGTCTGCTCCGGCGACCATGGCATGCGGCGGACAAGGTGGGCCGCCAGGGCCGGGGCCGGGTGGGCGGCGGGGCCGTCGCGGTCGGACTTCGGGGGTCGGGTGGCGGTTGGCATGATCGGATCAAATCATATCCGGCGAGCACGGGGTGCCGGGCGACAGGTCCCATAGGTCTCATGGGTCCTATGAAGACCCGTGAGACCTATCGTTGACGCTCGCCAGCACCACCGCCGCCTGACCGGGGACGTGCCAGTTGTCGTCGGCCGTCTCCACCGGCGGCGTGCCGCCGCCGCCGTACTTCGGGTCCTCGCTCGACCAGAGTACGTTCCACCGCCTCCCCTCGGGCGGGGCCAGCAGCGGCTCCGGGGCCGGGTGCAGGTGCAGATCTCGGCCGAAGTTCACGACCAGCAGCCGATCGTCCGGCCCGCCCGGTTCATCGCCGAAGAACCGCAGCACGAACGCCTCCGGTCCCAGCACCGCCCCGTCCACGCCGCCGATCCGCTGGCCGCGAAACGCCGGGTCCTCCCGCCGCAGCCGTAGCAGGTCGCGGTGCAGGTCCACGACGGCCGCGCTCCGCTCCCGCTCGGCCGGGTCGAGCTTGGACCGCGCGAACGTGGCCGGGTCGCCGGGGTCAGGCAGCCACGCCAGCATGTGTGGCTCGGCCACGCTGGGGAACTGGCGCATGAACTCCGTCCGCCCTTTGCGGACCATGTTCGCCAGCTCCGGCTTGTGGTCCGCGAAGTAGAAGAACGGGCTGGACGCCGCGAACTCCTGGCCCTGGAACAGCATCGGCGTGCCGGGCCCGAGCAGCACCAGGGCCGTCATTGCCCGGAACCGGGCGGGGCTGGTCAGGGCGTGGACCCGCAGGCCGCGGCCGGAGTTGGCCACCTGGTCGTGGTTTTGCACGAAGGCCACGAACGCCGCCGGCGGCAGGCCGAACGCCGGGCTACCCCGCCGCTTCTTCTGCCAGTCGTACCGCTGCCCCTGGTAGAGGTAGCCGTACTTGGCCGCCGACACGAACTCCTGCGGCGACCCCAGGTAGTCGGTGTAGTACGCCTCTCGCCGGCCGGTCAGGGCGACCATCGCGGTGTGGTGGAAGTCGTCGTTCCAGAGCACGTCCAGGCCGTACCCGCCCCGCTCGACCGGGCGGACGAGCTTGACGTGCTGCGGCTCGTTCTCGGCGACGAGGATGACCGACCCCTTACCGGCGGCGCGGCGGGCGGCCGCACCGATCTCGGCGAGGATGTGTCGCGGCGAATCGTCGAAGATGCTCTGGGTGGCGTCCAGCCGCAGGCCGTCCAGGTGGAACTCGTCGATCCAGTAGCCGGCGTTGGCGGCGAAGAGCTCGCGGACCGGGCCGCTGTTCGGGCCGTCGTAGTTGATCGCCTCGCCCCACTCGGTCGTGTGGCCCTTGGAGAAGTAGTCGTCGGCGAACTGCTTGAGGTAGTTACCGTCGGGGCCGAGGTGGTTGTAGACGACGTCGAGGATGACCCCCAGGCCCAACGCGTGGGCCCGGTCCACGAACGCCCGGAAGTCGTCCGGCCGGCCGTAGAGGCGGGTCGGGGCGAACAAGTCCACGCCGTCGTAGCCCCACCCGAACCGGCCGGGGAAGTCGGCGACAGGCATCACTTCCACGACCGTCACGCCGATGTCCTTGAGCAGCGGCAGCTGCCGGGCCGCGGCTGCCCACGTGCCCTCCGGCGTGAACGTGCCGACGTGCATCTCATAGATGACCTGGCCCTCCCGATTGACGCCCGGCCAGTCGGCGTCGGTCCAGCCGAACCCGGTCGGGTCGATGACCTCGGACGGGCCATGCGGGCCGTCCGGCTGGAAGCGAGACGTCGGGTCGGGGTAGGGGGTCGGGCCGTCGTCGAGACGGTAGCGGTAGCGGGTGCCGGCGGCGGCCGGGGCGTGGCCGGCGAAGTAGCCGCCCGGCTGCGGTTCGAGGTCCATGGTTGCCGGGCTGCCGGGGCCGGCCTCGAGGACGACCGCGACCCGGCGGCGGTTCGGTGCCCAGACGCGGAAGTGGACCGCACCCGACGGCAGCAGGTCCGCACCGACCGGCAGCCGGCGGCCGGCGGTGCCACCGGCGGGCCGACCGACGGAGATCGGACTGGACATGGAGACTCCTTCTGCCTGCCGCCCCTTGCGTCGGGTCGGCGCTAGGTCACGTGCAACCGGAATGCCGTTCCCGCTGCCAATTCGGCCGGCGCTGGTTCGCTGGCGTCTCGCCGCTAAACAGAGTGTATGGCCCGCTACCGCCGCACCGACGCCGACGCCCCGCCCGCGCGCATCTCGGGCGCGAACCTTCGCGAAGCGCGGCAACTGTTCGGTTACCTGGCTCCCTATGGCGGCAAATTCGTCGCCGCCCTCGCGGCACTGTTGCTCGCCACGTTCATGGGGCTGCTCTTTCCGGCCGTCACCGGGGCGCTCGTGGACAACGCCCTCGGGGCACGGTCGCCGGGACTGCCGGCCGGGTGGCTGGCCGACATCAACACGACCGCCCTGGTCATGATCGGCGTCCTGGCCGTGCAGGCGTCGTTCGCGTTTCTGAATTCCGCCCTGTTCGCGGAGGTCGGTGAGCGCGCTTTGGCCGACCTGCGCCGCGACACCTACGGCAAACTGATCCGACTGCCGATGGCGTTCTTCGCCCAGCGGCGGGTCGGCGAGCTGTCCGGACGGATCGCCGGCGACCTCGCGCAAATCGAGGCGACGCTCGTCGGCATCGTCCCGCAGTTCCTGCGGCAGGTCGTGCTGCTCGTCGGCGGGGTGGCGATCATCGCCGTCACGTCCGGCCGGCTGGCGCTGGTCATGCTGTCCAGCTTCCCGGTGCTGATCGGGGTGG
>DASXAN010000201.1:0-2092 GCA_036406755.1 Gemmataceae bacterium | reverse complement strand
TGGCCGTCGGCCACCTCGTTGACGACCGTCGGCCGGCCGTTCCGCAGCACATCCACGGCCGCGGTCGGGCCGTGCGCGATCAGCTCCGGCAGCCACCGGTCCTTGGCCGGATCGCTGTGCCGGCCGGTGATCCGGCGGACGGTCCCGTCCGGGCGGAGCAGGTCCACGACGCACCAGTCGGCCAGGTCGGGGACGGCCAGGGCGGCGATCGTCTGGAGGGTGATTTCCTCGTCGAGAGTGGAGACGAGGGCGGCGCTGGCCTCGGCCAGGAAGGCGAGGCGGTGGCGGGCGGCCTCGGCGTCGGCCCGCATCCGCGCCTGGGCCTCGTACAGCTCGGCCGACCCGATGGCCGCGGCCGCCAGGTCGCCCAGGGCCGTCCCGACCCGTACCTCCACCCGCGTGAAGGCGTGCGGGGTGCGGAAGTAGAACACCAGCGTCCCGCACGGGGTGCCGTGGATGCGGAGCGGGACGGCCAGCAGCGACCGGATGCCCTCGGCCTCGTACATCGCCCGCCGGTGGGCCAGCGCCGGCAACCGGGTCACGTCGTCGGCGACGACCGGCTCGGCCGACAGGGCCGGCGTCTCGTCCAGGATGCGGATGTTCGAGTTCCGGTACGTCTCGGACAACCCGTCGGCCACGTCGATCGACCACCGCCCCGTCTCGGCCCGCTGCCGCCAGACGGCGTAGGCGTCGGCGGCAACCAGCCGGCGGGCCAGGGCCAGGACGGCGGCGAGCACGGCCGGCAGTTCCGGCGAGCTGCCGAGGCTGGCCGACGCCTCGGCCAACAGGGCCAGCTGCTCCTCAGCCGTGCGGTGCCGCTCGGCCGCCTGCCGCGCCTCGGCGAACAGCCGGGCGTTGTCCACGGCCAGGGCGGCGCGGGCGGCCAGCTCCTGCGCCAGCGACAGGTCGGCCGGGCCGAAGTGCCGGCCGGACTCGGCCGTGGCCAGCGTCAGCGCCCCGAGGGTGCGGCCGCGGGCCGTCAGCGGCACGACCAGCCCGGACGCCAGCCCCAGCTCGCGGATGATCCGCCTGTGGTCGTCGTCCCGGCCACCCTGGTCGATCATGTCGTCGGTGATCTCGGGGTACAGCTCCGGCTCCCCGGTCCGCAGCACGTGCATCAGCCCGCCGGCGTCGTCCGGCCGGGGCGGGTAGCGGCGGCGGAACTCCTCGGCCAACTCGACCTTGGCCGGGTCGGCGTGGTACACGGCCAGCCGCCGCACGTCCTGGTCCCCGTCCCACAGGTCGACGGCGCACCAGTCGGCCAGCACCGGGACGACCAGCCGGCACAGGTCGGCGAGCGTCGTCTCGTAGTCGAGCGACGCCCCGAGCAGCCGCCCGGCCTCGGCCAGCACCCGCAGCCGGTCCTCCTCCCGCTTGCTGGAGGAAACGTCCTCCTGGATGAGGACGACCTCCTCGACGGCCCCGCGGTCGCCGCGGACCGGGTAAATGACGGTGCGGACCCAGCGGGGCTGGCCCTTGAACTTGCCGGCCCGCATGACGTAGTCGAACGCCGGGACCACCACCGTCTCCCCGGCGAACGCACGCCGGACGTACGGCATGACGCCCTTGGCGTCGAGTTGCCGGTCTTCCAGGAGCGAATAACCGGCGGCCTGGTCGAGCGTCAGGCCCCAGAATTGCTCCCACGCCGGGTTGACTTCGCGGATGTGGCCGTCGGCCGCGACCACCTCGACGCTCAACGGCGACCCCTCGATCAGCCGCCGGTACCGCCGCTCGGCCCGCTCCCGCTCGGCCGCCTGCCGGCGGGCCTCGGCGATCTGGTCGGCGGCGCGGCGGCGGGCGCCGCGGTATAGCCCGCCCAGCGCCGCGATCAGGCTGCCGTAGAGGACGAACACGGCGACCCGGATTGGGCCGGCGGCGACGGCCGCCCACGGGCCGCGGTCGGGCGGGAACGACTCCCAGCCGCCGACGATGGCCCCGAGCGCGACGGCCAGTAACGCCGGGCCGGCCCCGCCGTACCAGGCCGCGACGACGATGGGGAAGTAGAAGGTGGTGTACGGGTAACGGTCCAGCAGCGTGCCGGCCAGTGCGGCGCGGACCAGCCACGCCGCCACGACGGCGGCGGCGGCCAGTC
>DASXAN010000200.1:0-4737 GCA_036406755.1 Gemmataceae bacterium | reverse complement strand
CCCTCCGGGGCTCTCGTCGTTTCTGTGGCCGGTGACCCAGGGCTCACGCCCTGGGCTACCTTCTGCCGCCCCTCCGGGGCTAACACCGGCGTCCAGACTTGATCGGCTGCCGCATTCGCGCCGCGTCGGTGTCATCGCTTCGCCCCCGTCGGCGGGTCGAACTTCACCCACGACACCTGCGTGATCAGGTGATCCAGCGCGGCCAGCGACACGGCCGCGTTCGTGGCGAACCGCGGCGACGAGTTCGCCGGGAACGTCGCCAGCGTCGCGTCGCCGACCAGGAAGACGTTGAAGTCCTTCGCCAAATTCTGATAGCCGGCCGTGGTCTTGCAGTAACACATGTCGGTCGCGTACCCGGTCAGCAGGACGTGGCGGACGCCGTGCTTCTTGAGGAAGTCGCGGAGCGGCCCGTAGCCGTCGGCGTCGTAGATCACCACGTCGTCGGGATGGGTGGTCAGGTCCTTCGTCACCGGGATGGGCAGGTCCCAGAAGCCGGCGTTGTTGTACCGCGGGCCAGCGTCCAGGCCGGGGAATTGTCGGAAGTAATCGACGACCGGCTTGTCCTGCGACACCTGGATGGCCGCCGGCACCGGCTGGCCGCGATAGGCGAACGACTTCAACTTGCCGTCCAGTTCGGCGGCCCCCGCTTTGCGGTCGGCGGCGGTCGGGCTACCGCGGACGGAGCGGTAGAGCTTCTTGCGGATCGGGTCCTCGCCGCCGGGCAGGCTAAACATCACGAACGCCGCCTTGCCGCGGAGCGCTTTCAGGAACGGGTCGATGACGGTGCGGGTATGCCGGCCGGCGAGGTGGTTCTTCGCCGGGGTGCAGAAGTCGGCCGCCCCGGCCGGCTCCGGCGTGTCCCACCCCTGGCCGTCGTCCACGCCCCACGGGTGGACGACGATGACGGCCGTCCGGTCCGCCCGCAGCCGGTTGGGCATCTCGATGAGGCCGCGGGCGTTGTACGAGAACCGCCACGCCCGCACGGACAGGTCGGCCCCGGCGTCGTCCACCAGGGTCGGGGCCTCGTACCGCGTCACCTCGCGGACCGGTTCGACGAACTCCGGGTGGTCGGCCAGCAGCGGCGGCGGGTCGCGGAGCGGCGTCAGGCGGTTGTCGTAGGTCCGCGGTTCGGCGGCGGCTGCATAGCCGCAAGCGGCTACCAAAGTGAGTCCCAGGAGTGGTTTCATGGCGGTTGCTTGCTCTGGAGGTAACTGAACAGGTTCCGCAACTCTTGCGGCTTCAGAGGCGTCAGCAGCCCTTCCGGCATCAGCGACACCGGCGACTCCCGCAGGGATTCGATCTCACTCCGCAGCAGAGTCGTCCGCTCGTTCTTGGCGTTGACCAGCGTCACCCGCTGCGGCGACTGTTCAACGATCAGGCCGGTGACCACCCGGCCGTCGGTCGTCTGGGCGGTGTAACTGACGTACTCCTTGCGGATGACACTGCTCGGGTCCACGATGCTCACCAAGAGGTAGTCACGGTCGGCCCGGTTGGCGTGCGTCAGGTCGGGGCCGACGGCGCCGCCCTCGTTGTACAGGCGGTGGCAGGCGCCGCAGTGGGTGGCGAACAAGGCGTGGCCGGCCCGCGGGTCGCCGGGGCCGGCCCGTAGGTCGTTGTTGAACCGCCGCACGTCGGCCAGCCGCTCCTCTGGCGTCGGGCCGCGGACCGCCCCCCAGTGCTTGTGGACCAGGGCGTCGAGGCCCGCGTCGTGGTGGGCGGCGACGAGGTTGAGGTCGTCCACCGTGACCTCGCCGGGGGGGATACGGCCGTCGTCCACGGCCCGCAGCAACAGACCGGCCCAACTTCTTCGGCCGAGCAGCGCGGCCCGCGCCCGGGAGCGGACGGCGGCCGGTAGCCGGGGATAGATGGCGATGAGGCCCGCGGCTTGGTCGTCGGTGCCGAGCCGCTGCCACGCCGTTAAGGCGGCGAGGCGGATCGTGTCGGGTTCGTGCCCGGCGACCAGGGCGAGCAGCCGCCGGGCCGTGGCCGCTGCTCCGACTTCGCCGAGCACCGCCAGCGCGGCCGTTCGCGCCTCGGCCGGGGCGGCGGAGTCGAGTGCGAGGGTGGTCACCCGCTCAATCGCCGCCGTGTCACCGGCGCGGGCCAGGATGCGCGGGATTGCGGCATCGCCGGGATGGTCCCGCCACCAGTCGCCGAGCACGGCCGCCAGGTCCGCCGCCAGCCGGACGGTCCGGCCGCCGCGGTCCTGAAGCCCGTGCTCCAGGGCCGTCAGGAGTCGTCGCCGCTCCGCTTCGGGCGCCGACCGCAACAGCCGGGCGCAGGCGGCGTCTGTCTCCGGTCGGTTCTCGGTCGCGTACCGCCGCACCAGCCGCTCCGCGAGCCAATCTCGGGTCAGCTTCGACTTCCACGCGTCCGCCGAGGCAAAGAACTCCGTCACCGGGCCGACGGCCTCGACCGCGTGTCGCTCGACCGCCCACCAGAGCAGCAGCGGGATGTGCGGGTCGGCGGCATCCAGATCGCGCAGCACCAGCCGGCGGATGATCGGCAGCGCGTCCGCGGCCGGCAGGCGGCGGGCCGTGCAGGCCAGTTGTGCCCGCACCACGGGGCTGGGGTCGTCGGCCACCAGCCGTTCCAGGGCGCGGGCCGTCTCCGGGCTGACATGACTCTCGTCGCCCAGCAGGCGGACGGTCCAGCGGCGGATGTCGGGATTGCGGTGGGCCAGGGCGCGGGCCGCGAACGCCTCGTCGAACCCGCCGCTGACGTACAACGCCCACAGCGCTTGCAGCGCGAGGTCATCGTTGTCCGCCTCGAAGACCAGCGCCCGCAGCGGGGCGATCACGGCCGGGTCGCGGCGCTCCGCCAGCAGCCGCCGGCCGGTGCGGGCGTACCAGTCGTTCGGGTGGGCGAGCAGCTTGACCAGTTCGCCGCTCGACCGCTTCGCCAGGTCGAGCGGCCGGGCGGGCGAGGCTCCTGCCGAGCCGCGAGCGCCCGGCTCGGCCGGAGCCTCGCCCTCCCGGCCGGCAGTCTCACCCCGGTAGGCAATGCGGTAGACGCGGCCGTTGGTCTTGTCCCACCCGGCGTCCGGGTCCGGGTGCGCCGTGCGGGCGTCGAACCAGTCGGCGACGTAGACGCACCCGTCCGGCCCGACGGTCACGTCGCTCGGGGCGAACCAGGTGTCGTTGGCCAGCAGCAGCTCGCCGCCGTGGCGAGAGCGGAATGACGAGCCGTCCGGCAACAGGTCGTGCCAGTAGACGGCGTGGCCGAGCAGGTCGGCGGCAATGTACTTGTCGCGGAAGCGCGGCGGGAAGTTGTCGCCGCGGTAGACGACGCCGCCGACGGTGACGTGTCCGCCCTTGAAGTTGGCGTGCGGGATGTGCTCAAAGAAGCCGTAGGTGTACGGATTGTGCAGCGGCCCGTGCTTGCCGAACGCCTTCCAGTCGTACCCGCCCTGCTCGCCGTGCATGGCGACGAACCCGCCCACGTTGGTGCTGTAGAGCAGGTTGCCATGGCGGTCGAAGTCCAGGCCCCAGCAGTTGCCGCCACCCTCGCAGAACAGCTCGAACCGCTTCGTGATGGGGTGATACCGCCAGACGCCCTGTTGGAACTCGACGCCGCGGACGTGGGCCGTCACCGTGCTGCCCTGGCAGCCGTACAGCCAGCCGTCCGGCGCCCAGGTGAGCGAGTTGGCGACCGAGTGAGCGTCCTCCAGGCCGAAGCCGGAGAGTAGCACTTCCGGATCGCCGTCGGGCACGTCGTCGCGGTCGCGGTCGGGGTAGAAGAGCAGGTACGGGGCCTGGAGGACGAACACGCCGCCGTGGCCGAACGCGAACGCGCTGCCGAGGTTCAGCCCGGCGACGAAGTCCTTGCCGCGGCCGTCCTCGATGATGGTAAGTCGATCGTCGCCGCGGGGGCCGCGGGGCGGCGGCTCCGGGACGCGGTCGTAGACGGTGCGGGAGTAGCGGTCCACCTTCACCCGCTTCAGGCCGGCCGGGTTAGGGTATTGCAGGTATTGCATCACCCACAGCCGGCCGCGGTCGTCGAAGTCGATGGCCACCGGCTGCCGCACGACCGGCTCGGCGGCCACGAGCGAGACGGTGAACCCCGGCGGCACGGTCATGTGGCCGGCAGCCTGGCCGGGCGGGTAGCCCTGCGGCCGGGCCACCGCGGCCGTCAGGCCGGCGGCGATCACGACGCCGATGCCGGTGCGGAGCGGTCGGCCCATCACGCCTCCGTCGGGACCGGACCGGCCGGGCCGGCGAGCACGTCCCGCACCCAGGTGTACGCGGCCACCGTCGCCGGCAGGCCGAGCGTGCTCGCCGCCAGCGCCAACACCTGCTCGACCTCGTCCCGCGTCGCCCCGGCGGCGACGGCCTTGCGGACGGCCGAGTGGACCGCCCCTTCGCGCAGGCAGCCGACGGCGATCGCCACCTTGATCAGGCGGGCGGTCTTCTCGTCCAGCGGCCCGGCCCGGCCGGCGTCGCCGAGCAACTCCCACGCCTTGCCGACCTGCGGGAACCGTCGCGTGAATTCCAGGAACGTGTCGGGCGGTTTGGGGAGCTGGCTCATGGTGCCTCCGGGGCGGGCGCGGGCGGCCGGGGGTCGTTGTCCGCCGCCGGCGGGGTGGCGGCAAGGGTTGTGATGTCTTGCTCCCCTCATCCCCTTGTAGGAGAGGGTCGGGATGAGGGGGAAGGCTTTCCCTCACCCCCCCGGCCCCCCTCTCCCATAACGGGAGATGGGGGAGAACAGCCAAGACCTTCTTCCTCCCCCTCTCCCGTT
>DASXAN010000199.1:0-2636 GCA_036406755.1 Gemmataceae bacterium | reverse complement strand
GCAGGCCGAAGGCGAGCAGGTGCTGGGCGGCGGCGTGCAGGTTGGCGATCGCCCCGGTGATCTCGAAGTAGGCGTCCATCTGCTTGCTGTAGACCACCTGCCGGAACTGGTTGTGCCGCCCCTTGTAGTTGAGGTAGACCGACAGCCCGGCCACCAGAATACCGATGAGGCCGACGATCGAGGACAGGACGGGGGCCAGGATGGCGGGCTCGGTCATGGGCGGGCTCCTGCGTCGGCCGGCGCGCGGTCCGGCCCCCGGTGTGCCCCTCAGTGGGACCGGGTGGGAAACTGCCAAAACCTTACTTCATACTTTGCTCCGATGTGAAAACGCGAGCCTCGAATTGCCGGCCGGGAGGGGGAGGCTCCTGCCGAGCCGACTGCGCTCGCGGCTCGGCAGGAGCCTCGCCCTCCCGAACATGGCAGCCGAGGGTCGTGGGACACCGAAAACTTCTGCCGGAAACTGACCTTACCGCGGGTCCTCCAACTCCTCGATCGACCGCGGCCAGTCGTCCTTGAGCAGCCGGGACAGCGACCGGTCGGCCAGGACCTTGCCGCCCGTCTGGCAGCGGGGGCAGTAGTTCGTCTCGTTCTCGGCGTAGACGATCCGCTGGACGGCCGTTCCGCAGACCGGGCACGGCTTGCCGAACTTGCCGTGAACGGCCATGTCGGGGCGGAATGCCGTCACCTTCTCCGGCCAGCCGTCGCCGGCCTCAGCCCGATGCCGGGCGAGCCAGTCGCGGAGGGTGTCCCGGGTGGCGGCGAACAGGCGGTCGGCGTCGGCGTCGGACAGCCGGCCGGTCAGGGCCAGCGGCGACAGCCGGGCCCGGTGCAGAATCTCGTCGGAGTAGGCGTTGCCGATGCCGCTGAACAGTCGCGGGTCGGTCAGCGCCCGCTTGAGCGTGTGGTTCTCCCGCCGCAATGCCTTACGGAACTGTTCGACATCGGCGTCGAGCACCTCCAGGCCGCCCGGATCGTGGCGGGCCAGCTGGTCCTCACCGCGGACCAGGTGCAGCGACGCCCGCCGCTTGCTGCCGGCCTCGGTCAGAACCAGCGTGCCGGTCGGGAAGTCGAAGGCCGCCAGCCCGACCTTGCCCGGCACCTTGGCCCCGGCCGGCTTCCAGTGCAGCCGGCCGGCGATCATCAGGTGCAGGACCAGGAACAGGTCCGGGTCCAGGGCGAAGACGATCCGCTTGCCGAGCCGGCGAACGCCCGTGACCGTGCGGCCCTCGGCGTCGAAAATGGGCGGATCGACCGTCCGCAGCAGGAACGGGTTGACGAGTCGAACGCGCTGGAGCGATTGGCCCACGACCCGCGGGCGGAGGCAGTCCAAATAGACCTCGATGTCCGGCATCTCGGGCATGGCGTTCGCCGAAGTCCTCAACCCAAATGCCTGCCGGCGTCAGCGTTTGACTGCGGCCGGGCCGTAGTCCAGAGTTATCGTGACGCCAGGAACCCCCGCCGTCGCACACTCCGGCCCGCGGTCCGCGCCCATGCTCCCGTCCCAGCTGTTCGAGACGTTCCCATTTCTGGCCGATTCCATGTACTGGTCCGGGTTCGGCTCGGCGATCGGGGTCGTCGTCGCCCTCCGAATCACCTGGTGGGCGGTCGGCAAGCTCGGGCCGAAGCCGGAGCCGGACCTGACCCCGCCGCCGATCAAGGCGCCGGCCACGCCGCCGGAGCAGGCCGACAACTGGGAAATCGGTTCCCCGCAGCCGAACGAGCGCCGCCACCAGTTCCGCCGGATCGGTAACCCCGTCCCGGTCCTGTTCCGCGGGCCCCAGGGCCAGTTCTACGAGAGCCGGGTGCTGGACCGTTCCCGCGGCGGCCTGCGACTCCTGGTCCCGCGGCCGGTCGAGGTCGGGACCGGGGTGTGGGTACGGGCACCCAACGCGCCGAGTTCGAGCCCGTGGGTCGAGGCCAATGTCGTCTGGTGCGCCGAAAAGGCCGGGAAGGTCCAGGTCGGCGTCGAGTTCGTCACCACGCCGCCGTGGAACGTCCTGCTCCTGTTCGGGTGAATCACACGACGACCGCGGGTCGGGAGGGCGAGGCTCCTGCCGAGCCGCTTGCCTCATCGGCTCGGCAGGAGCCTCGCCCTCCCGGCGCTAGCGCTTGCCGGTCGCCGCGGCGGCGTTCTGCAACTCCCGCCGCATCGCTGACGCGTCCGAGTTTGCCAGCCCGGTCCGTTGGATGAGCAGCACCGTGAACAGGTCCTTCGCCGGGTCCAGCCACGCCTGCGTGCCGAACGCCCCGCCGTGGCCGTAGCTGCCCGGCGACAGCGACTCCGTCACCCCCTGCGGCTTCCGCACCACGCCCCAGCCGAACCCCCACGCCATCCCGTCCACGAACCCCGTCTTCAGATCGCCCGTCTGCACCGTCGTCATCGCGGCCACGGCGTTGTCGCTGAGATAGCGCCGCTTCCCGGCGGTGCCGCGGTTGAGCATCATCTGGTAGAGCTTCGCCAGGTCCGAGCCGGTCGAGTACAGCCCGCCGGCCGGGACCGGGTAGCGGGCCCCGGTCGCGGGCAGGTCGATGATCGTGCTCGTTGCCGGCACGAGCCGGCCGTTGGCCTTGCCGTACATCCCCGCCAGCCGCTCAAGCTGGGCGGGAGTCGGGTAGAACGTCGTATCGGTCATGCC
>DASXAN010000198.1:0-5857 GCA_036406755.1 Gemmataceae bacterium | reverse complement strand
GCCGGACCGCACCGAAAGCTGCGTGGCCGTGTCGCGGCTGCGGGCGGACGGCCGGCAGACGTACGGCCCCGCCGACGTCCGCGGCGAGCTGGCGGCGTACCTGGCCGGGCTGACGGCCGTGGACGACGTGAAGGTGAAGATCGACCTGATCGAGCACGCCGAGCCGGATCGGCGGGCGACACTGACGGTCAAGTTCATCCTCGACGGGCGGGACCGGGCCGGGGCGTACTTCCAGGACCGCTTCTTCTACCGGTGGCACCTGGAGAACGAGGCCCCGGCCGGGGCGGAGTGCGGCTGGCGGATCGTCCGCGACGAGCTGGTCGAAGGCGTCCGCGTCGCCGGGGCGCGGGACGGGTTCCGGGCCGTGCCGCCGGCGTCGGCCGGGGTCGACTACGTCCACGCCCGCGACCCGCACCTCGACCCCGAGAAGTGCGAACTGAAGTTCGGCGTCGTCGAGCACGCCTTCGGCGGCGTGAGCGTGGCCGACTACGACGGCGACGGCCGGCCGGACGTCTTCTTCCCGGACGGCGTGCGGTCGCGGCTGTTCAAGAACGTGACGGAGCGGCCGGGCGAGCCGCGATTCGTGGACGTCACCGACCAGGCCGGGCTCGGCGGGATCGACCGGGCCAACTGTGCCCTGTTCGTGGACCTCGACAACGACGGCCACAAGGACCTGATGGTCGTCCGTTACTGTGCGCCCTCCCTCGTATTCCGCAACAACGGCGACGGCACGTTCACGGACTGCACCCGCGAGATGGGCTTCGACCTGGACGCCCCGGCCCTGGCCGCCTGCGCCCTGGACTACGACCGGGACGGGTTCGTGGACGTCTACGTCGGCGTCTACGGCAACGCCTTCACGGACATCCCCCGGATGCCGTTCCTGGCCCGCAACGGCGGCAAGAACCGACTGTACCGGAACGTCGGTGGCAAGCGGTTCGAGGACGTGACCGATTCGGCCGGCGTCGGCGACACCGGGTGGACGATGGCGACGGCGGCCGGCGACCTGCACGGGTCGGGCTACCCGGACATCGTCCTCGCCAACGATTTTGGAAAGAAGACCGTCTACCGGAACAACGGCGACGGCACGTTCACCGAGACGACCAAGCAGGCCGGCACGCTGGATTTCAGCGGCGGCATGGGCGTCGCCCTCGCCGACTTCGACGACGATTCGCATTTAGATATTTACTTTTCGAACATCAATTCCAATCAGCGCTGGTTCGGCGAGGACCTGACGGTCAAGCAGTACGTCCGCAACGTCGCCCGCACCCGCTGGCTGTGGAAGGACCTGAGCGAGTACCGGGCCGTCTACGACCTGGTCGGGGCGGACTGGCGGGAGCTGGGCAAGCGGACCGGCAAGGGCAACACGCTGTACCGCAACCGCGGCGACGGGACGTTTGAGGAACTCGCCGGCAGCCACACCACCCGGGCCGGATGGGGCTTCGGCGTCGCCGCCTTCGACATGGACAACGACACGGACCTGGACGTCTTCGCGGCCAACGGGTGGATCACGAACGTCTGCAAGGACGACCTCTGACTGCCCTTCACGAGCGGGGCAGTTGCCCACGTGCAGCGGTACAAGGACGGGTTCTTCTTCAGCCGGGAGTTCATCGGGGAACAGTCGTGGAACGGGTCGGAGCGAAAGTGCCTGTTCGCCAACGTCGGGGGCGGCCAGTTCCTCGACGTCGCCCGCCCGCTCGGGGCGGACGCGGACACCGACGGCCGGGGGGTGGCGATCGCCGACCTGGACGGGGACGGGCGGCTGGACGTCGTCCTGGCGAACAACAACGCCCCGCCCACGATCTACCTGAACCGGCTGGCCGGCACCGGCAACTGGGCCCGGCTGACGCTCGCCGGCCGGGAGTGCAACCGGGACGCGGTCGGCGCGCGGGTGCGGCTGACCGTCACGGTCAACGGGGTGCCGAAGACCATGCTCCGGCAGGTGGAGGCCGGGTCCGGGTACGCGTCGCAGTCGGACTTCGCCGTGCACTTCGGCCTCGGGCCGGCCACGGTGATCGATGCGGTCGAGGTCGTGTGGCCGGACGGCCGCCGGCAGGTGCTCGACGCGGCCCAGCGGGCGGCGCTGGTCAACCGGGCCGTGCGGCTGATGGAGGGCGAGGGGCCGGTACCGATCGGACACGAGTCGCGGGCGGGACAGCCGAATGGCGAACCGGACTCCGGGGCGCACCAACGATGAGGGGACGACGATGACGCCAACCCGCACCGACACCGCCAAGCCGGCGGCCGCGGCCAAGAAGCCGCGGCGGTGGCGGCGGTACGCCGTCGCCGCCGCGCTGCTGGTCGTCGGGCTGGCGGCCGCGGCCGAGGTCGAAATGTGGCGGATCGACCAGGACGCCGAGCGGTTCGCGGAGACGGGCAAGGCGGTGATCGGCCTGCTCGGCGACTACGGCGCGGCCGTCGGCAAACTCGACGTGGCCGCCGCGGTCGACTGCTTCGCCTCCGACTACGCCAGCGACACCGAGGGCGACTGGGGCGAGCGGCTGCGGTCGGACCGGGACGGCGTCCGCGTCTACGACTGGCACCAGGAGAACGTCCGGCCGTTCACCCGCGACGACCTCGCCAAACGGTTCACCGCCTACTTCGCTACCCGGCGGACGATCGACGAGAGCAAGTTCAAGCTGAGCTGGATCGAGGACATCCCGGCCGACGGGCGGGCGGTGGTCCGCGCGGTCATGTGGCACCGGGGCACGACCACCGCCGGCGAGGCGTTCGAGGTGCATACCGCGTTCCGCCTGTGGGTGGCGGCGACGGCCGGCGGCTGGAAGATCACCCGCCAGGAGATGCTCCACGGCGAGACGGTGACGGGGGATCGGTCCGGGTTCACCGACGTCACGGCCCGGGCCGGGATCGACTTCCGGGCGCGGCACAACCCGCTGTTCCAGACGCCGGAGTGGGAGCCGGCCAAGTACCAGATCATGAAGTACGCCGGCGGCGGCGTCTCCGTCGCCGACGTCGAGAACCGGGGGTGGTACGACGTCCTGTTGATCGACCCCGGCACCGGGCCGCGGCTGTACCGCAACAACGAGGACGGCACGTTCACCGACGTGACGGCCCGATCCGGCTTGCCGGCCGAGCTGCCCGGGTGCGCCGTCGCCATCGTCGCCGACTTCAACAACGACGGCCGCAAGGACGTCTTCTTCGGCGTCTCGACGGGTGAGAATCGCATCTACCGCAACGACGGCCCCGGCCCGGACGGCGTCTGGCGGTTCACCGACGTGACCGAGGGGGCGGGGCTGGGCGGGCTGTGGGTCGCGGTCGCCGCCGCGGCCGACTACGACAACGACGGCAAGCTTGACATTTACGTAGGAAGATATCTTGATCCAAGGAAGAATCTGCCGACGACGCTGTTCTACACCCGCAACAGCGAGGGCAACTCACTGCTGCACAACGACGGCGACTTCCACTTCACCGACGTCACGGCCAAGGCCGGCGTGCGGGACGGCGGGCTGACCCTGGGCACGGCATGGGGAGATTTCAACAAGGATGGATATGTAGACCTGTTCGTGTCAAACGACTTCGGCCGCAACGCCCTGTACCGCAACAACGGCGACGGCACGTTCACCGACGTCTCCAAGGAAACCGGCGCGCTCGACTTCGGCTACAGCATGAGCGCGTTCATGGGCGACATCAACAACGACGGAAACTTGGACATCTACGTGTCCAAGGTCCATTCGGGCCAGCGGTGGTTCGGCCACGCCCCGTCCATGCACAAGTACCTGCTCACCAGTTTCCGCGAGGGCACGCTGTCCGAGGACGTCGGCGTGTACCGGGAGCTGTACGGGCTGATCGGCGGCCAGTGGCACACGATCGGGGAGAAGTGGATCCGCGGCAACTCGCTGCTGCTCAACGACGGCGCCGGCCACTTCCGGGACGTCGGCGAGGACGCGAACGCCAACCCGTTCGGCTGGTTCTGGTCCTCGGCCATGCTCGATTACGACAACGACGGGCTCCAGGACCTGTTCGCCGTCAACGGGTGGATCACCGGGAAGACGAAGGACGACCTCTGACTGCCGTACATCTTGAGCGCGGTCGCGCACATCAAGCGGTACAAGTCGGGCGAGTTCTTCAAGGACGGATTCCGGGGCGACCTGTCGTGGAACGGGTACGAGCGGAAGGTGCTGATGCGGAACGAGGGGATCGGCGCGAACGGCGTGCCGCGGTTCAGCGAGGTGGCGATGGCGACCGGGTGCGACGACGTCAAGGACGGCCGCGGGATGGCCGTCGCCGACTTCGACAACGACGGGGCCCTGGACCTGATCGTCAACAACAACCCGGGCGACTGCGGCTGCGACGCCGCCCCGGCGACGCTGCTGCGGAACAACGTCGGGGCCAAGCGGAGCTGGCTGGCGGTGGAGCTGGTCGGCGTGACGTGCAACCGGGACGCGGTCGGTGCCGAGGTGCTGGCGGAGATCGACCCGGCGGCGTGCGCCGGCAGGCCGCACCTGGCGAAGCAGCTGCGGCTGGTGTCGGCCGGGTGTAGCTACGCGTCGCAGCACTCGTCCCGGCTGTACTTCGGCCTGGACGACCTGACGCACGTGGACCGGTTGACGGTCCGCTGGCCGGGCGGCGGCGAGGAGACGTTCGCGGACGTGCCGGCGCGGCGGCTGGTGCGGATCACGCAGGGCCGGGGGATCGAGGTCACGAACCTGCCGGCGAAGCGGCCGGCGAAGCATTCCGACGGGGGTCAGTAGGTCATGGCGCGGGTCCTGGTCATCGAGCCGCGGCAGCGGCTGGGGCGGTTCCTGGGCGAGCGGCTGCGCGCCGCGCCCGGGGTGACGGACTGCACCGTCGCCGCGGACGCCCCGCCCGACCCGGCCGCCGGGGCCTTCGACGTCGCCGTCGTCCACCCGCGGCCGCAGCGCCGCCGGCGGGCGGTGCCCGACCTCACCCACGCCCGGGACGTTCTCCGGCGGCTGGCCGCGGCCCCCGTCCGTCGGGTCGTGCTGCTGGCGAGCACGGCCGTGTACGCCCCGCACTGCCACAACCAGGGCCTGATGACCGAGGCGCATTGGTCGCGCCGGCACCGCCTGAACCGCGTCGCCCGCCGCTGGGCCGAGCTGGAAGAACTGGCCCGGGAAGTCTGCGCCGCGTCGCCCGGCGTGAGCCTGGCGATCCTGCGCCTCGCCCCACTGCCAGTCCGCGAAGGCGACGGGCCGCTAGCCGGGCTGTTCCAAGCCTTCGTGACTGCGGTCGTCCCCGGCTACGACCCGAGCATTCAATTGCTCAGCCCGGACGACCTGGCCGACGCGGTCGCCTGTGCCGTCCGGTCCGACGCGACCGGCACCTACAACGTGGCCCCGGCCGGCGTGATCCCGCTGCGGCAGGCGCTGCGGCTGGCCGGGGTGCGGCGGGTGTCGGTCCCGGCCACAGTCCAGCGGCCGGTGCGGGCCGTCCTCGCCCCGCTCGGCCTGGCCCACCCGGGCGATCAGACCGACTACCTCTGCTACACCTGGACCGTCTCCGCCGCGGCCGGCCGCGACCTGGGCTACGCCGCCCGCCGGTCCAGCGCCGAGGCTGTGGCGGACGGCCGGGCCATGGACGGCCTGCCGCCGCCGCGGCGGTGGCCGCAGTTCGCCGGCCGGCGGTTCGACGACTACGGCTTCGACCCGGCGTACTACGCCCGCATCGACCGGACGGTCGCGCGGTTCCTGGAGCACTACTACTGGCGGGTCGAAGTCCGCGGGCTGGAGCACCTGCCGGCCGAGGGGCCGGCCGTGCTCGCCGGCGTCCACCGCGGGTTCATGCCGTTCGACGGCCTGATCTTCTCGCACCAGGTCGCCCGCACGACCGGGCGGGCGCCGCGGTTCCTGGTCCACCCCGGGCTCGTGAAGTTCCCCGG
>DASXAN010000197.1:0-5261 GCA_036406755.1 Gemmataceae bacterium | reverse complement strand
TCAGCCGGTTGTGAAAACGCCTGTCGCCAACCTTCCGCCGGTCCTCCTGACGGGGGACAGCCCGAACGGGTCGGCCAGCCCGAACGGCGTCCCTCACCCTGGACCGACCCGGCCGGCCAAGCCCCGCCGCGGTAACCGGCTGCGGTACGTCCTGGTGGGCGGGTTCCTCGCCCTCCTGGTGGCCGCCGGTATCGCCGGGTACGCCATGACCTCCGGCCCCAAGGGCCCCCGCCCAGACCTGATCCTGTACAAGACCAAGTACGAGCCGCTCAACCTCACCGTCGTCGAGCGCGGCGCGCTGGAGAGTGCCGACAACCGCGAGGTCACCTGCCGCGTCAAGGCCGGGTCCAAGGCCACCGCCCTGAACATCAAGTGGGTCATCGACGACGGCGCTCAGGTCAAGGCCGGCGACCCGCTCATGGAGATCGACGACTCGCCGCTGGTGGACGCGCTGAAGGCCGAGAAGATCCTCTACGACCAGGCCAAGGCGGCCTGGATCGCGGCCGAGGAGAATTACAAGATTGCCGTCAGTCAGAACGAGAGCGACATCAAGACGACCGAGGTCAACCTCCAATTGAAGCGGATCGACCTCAAGAACTTTTTGGAAGGCGCTTTTCCAGCGGACCTCAAAGCTAAACAGGGCGCCATCAAGATCGCCGAGTCCAATGTCGAGCAGCAGCGGGACCGCGCCGCCTGGGCCGAGCGGATGGTCAAGAAGGGCTACCAGACGGTCAGCCAAGCCCAAGCGGAGCAGGCCAAGCTGGAGAGTTTTGAGATCGACATGGCGAAGGCGCAGGAGGATCTGCGCGTCCTGACCGACCCGGTGTTCGGGACGAAGCGACTGACCGAGACGGACAAGAGCAATGCGGTGGCAGAGGCCGAACGGGCACTGGCGCGCACCAAAATCCAGGCCGTTGCCAAGGAGGTCCAGGCCGACAGCGACCGCCAGGCGAAGAAGGCGGTGTTCCTGCAGGAGCAGGACAAGTACGACGACATCGAGCAGCAGATCCGCAACTGCGTCATCACCAGCCCGCAGGACGGGATGGTGGTGTACTACGTCAGCGAGCAGAGCCGGTACGGGTCGGGCAGCAGCCAGTCGATCATCGCCCAGGGCGAGCCAGTCAAGGAGGGGCAGAAGCTGATGCGGATCCCCGACCTGCGGCGGATGCTGGTCAACACCAAGATCCACGAAGCGATGATCAGCCGCATCCGCGGGGACGTGTGGAAGCCGACCGGGTTCACCGACGCCTTGCGGTGCGCCCTGTTCATGAACCCGGACGGGCTGTCCCGGATGGTGTCGCTGCACGCCATGCCGGAACTCAAGGAGCGGTACCGGGACCGGGAAATGGAGAAGGTCGAGGACGGGATGAAGGCGACCGTCCGCGTCGACGCGTTCCCGGACCGGACGCTGCAAGGGCACGTCAAGACGGTCGCCACCGTCGCCAGCCAGCAGGACTGGATGAGCGCCGACGTGAAGGTGTACCAGACGATGATCGCCATCGACGAGTCGCTGGAGGGGCTCAAGCCCGGGATGAGCGCCGAGGTGACGATCCACGTCCAGAGCGCCGGCGAGCACGTCCTGACGGTGCCGATCCAGGCGATCGTCGGCGGGTCCGAGCTGGGGCGGTCGCGGAAGGTGTACGTCCTCACCCCGGACGGGCCGCAGGAGCGGACGATCGTCGTCGGCCTGGCCAACGAGAAGGTGGCCGAGGTCAAGGAGGGGCTACAGGAAGGCGAGGAGGTCATCCTGAACCCGAAGGTGCTGCTCGGCGACAGGGCGAAGACGCGGCAGCCGGCCGAGGCCGACCACGGCAACGGCCTGGGCGGCGACGGCCAGGGCCGGCCGAAGGGCAAGGGGAAGGGCAAGGCCAAGCCGGTCGGCGAGGACGGCCCGCTGCCGCCGGGCGGCCCGGTGCCGGGTGGCCCGGCCGGGGCCGGCGGCCCGCCCCCTGGCCGCGGCGGGCTGGCCAAGTAGTGTCGTCACCGCTTGCGGCTTAGCGAGCGCTCGCCAAGCCGCAAGCGGTAAACTCCCGAGGACCGGAATGCCCGCCGTCGCCGAAGTGATCGACCTGGTCAAGGACTACTTCCTCGGTCCCGAGCCGGTCCACGCCCTCCGCGGCCTGAACCTGTCGTTCGAGGAGGGCGACTGGATCGCGCTGATGGGGCCGAGCGGATCCGGCAAGTCCACCCTGCTGAACGTCCTCGGCTGCCTCGACCGGCCGACCAGCGGCGCGTACCACCTCGCCGGCCAGAACGTCGCCGAGATGGACGACGACTCGCTGTCCGACGTCCGCAGCAAGTACCTGGGATTCATCTTCCAGTCGTACAACCTGCTGCCGCAGTATACGGTCGTCGAGAACATCGAGGTGCCGCTTCTGTACCAGGGGTCACGGCTGAACGCCGAGACGCGGGAGCGGTGCATCAAGCTGGCCGAGTTGGTCGGCCTGGGCGAGCGGCTGGATCACCGGCCCAACCAGCTTAGCGGCGGCCAGCAGCAGCGGGTGGCCATCGCCCGGTCGCTGGTGAACGACCCGCAGGTGATCCTGGCCGACGAGCCGACCGGCAACCTCGACAGCCGCACGAGCGACGAGATCATGGAGCTGCTCGGCCAGCTGAACCGGGCCGGCAAGACGATCATCATGGTGACCCACGAGAACGACATCGCCGCCTGGGCCCGGCGGGTGGTGCGGCTGCGGGACGGCCACGTCGAGTCCGACGTCCGCAACGACGCCGCCTCGGAGCGCCACCTGGCCGCCGCGCATTGACCACGGATTGACTCCCCCGAGATGACCAACAACGTCTCCCTGCTCCTGCTGCCCGCCCTGCTCGCTCTCCTGGGCATCCTGTCCGTCCCGCTGCTGTTGAACTGGGACAAGGCCCGCCGCAGCTTCGTGCTGGCCGTCCGCGGCCTGTGGCTGCACAAGCTGCGGGCGTTCCTGAGCGTGCTCGGCATCATCATCGGCACGGCCGCGGTCATCGCGCTGATGGCCTTCGGCGAGGGGTCGATGCACGACGCCCTTGAGGACATCAAGCGGCAGGGGGCGACGAACATCATCATCCGCTCCGTCAAGCCGCCGGACGAGGGCAACACCAGCCGGCGGAGCTTCATCGCCATCTACGGGCTAACGACGGAGGACTACGCCCGGTTCCTGACCATCCCGGACGTGGTCCGGCGGGTGCCGATGCGGGTGTTCCCGACGGAGGCCCGGTACCTGGGGCGGATGGGCCACGCCCGGGTGGTGGCCACGACCCCGGCGTACGCCGACGTGCACAAGTTCGACCTGGCCGCCGGCCGGTTCCTGACGGCCGACGACGACCTGAAGATGAGCAATTACGTCGTCCTCGGGTCGGGCATCGCCGACGAACTGTTCCCATTCCAGGACCCGCTCGGCCAGACGGTCAAGCTCGGCACGTCCACGTCCAACTCGTTCTACTACGTCGTCGTCGGGGTGATGAAGGACCGGATGCCGACCGGCGGCACGGGCGGCAGCCAGGCGGCCGAGGACTTCAACAACGACGTGTACATGCCGCTGTCCACGTGCAAGGTGCGGTTCGGCGAGAACATCTACCTGCGTCAGTCCGGCAGCCGTTCGGGCGAGCGGGTGCAGCTGCACCAAGTGGTGCTGACGGTGGACGCGGAGATCGACAGCCCGGAGGGCCGCGACAAGGTGAAGGCGGTCGGCGAGTCGATCAAGGAGATGCTGCGGGCCAACCACCTGAAGCGGGACTGGGCGGTGACGATCCCGCTGGACCGATTGGAGGAGGCGGAGCGGGCGCGGACGCGGTTCACGCGGCTGCTCGTGCTGATCGCGTCGATCTCGCTGGTGGTGGGCGGGATCGGGATCATGAACATCATGCTGGCGACGGTGACGGAGCGGACGCGGGAGATCGGCATCCGCCGGGCCCTGGGCGCCAAGCGCCGTGACATCACCTTGCAATTCCTAGTCGAGGCGGTGGTGCAGACGACGATCGGCGGGGTGCTGGGGGTGGCGCTGGGGTTGTCGCTGGTGTACATCATCCCGTGGGCGGCGCAGATGGTGGGGGACGCATACCTGCCGGCGAAACTGCACGTGCCGTCGATCTTCATCTCGCTGTTGGTATCGGTCGGCGTCGGCGTGCTGTTCGGCTGGTACCCGGCCCGGCGGGCGTCGCTGCTGGACCCGATCGAGGCGCTGCGGCACGAGTGACAGCGGCGGTCCGGCGGCCTGAGATCAGATCGCCGGGCCGCCGCTTGCTTGCGTCAAACCAGTTCCAGAGTGAGTGCGGCCGGGTCGCCGAAGGCGCCGTCGCTGTCCTCCGCCTGAGCCAACAACGTGTACGTCCCGGCCGCCCAGCCGGTGGTCGAGAACGTGAACGACCACGTCCCGTCGGCGTTGCGGGTGCCATACCCGAGCAGCGTGCTGGATCCGTCGCCGCTTTCCACGGAGAACGCCACCCGCGTGACGGTCGCCCCCGGGTTGCCGTCGGTGATGCCGCCGGCCGTCAGCGTGACGGCGCTGCCCGCGTCCGCCGGGTTTGGGCTGGCCGTCAGCGACCCGACCTGCGGGGCCGACGCCAGGAACCGGACCAGGGCTGCGTCGACCGGCCGGCTGCTCGTACTGGCGTGGGCGTAGCCCGCCAGCACCAGCCGGCCGTCCGGCTCCAGGGCCATGGCCTGCGCCTCCCCGGGGTACCCGACGACGGTCGATACCCAGCCGCCGTCGCCGTACCCGGTGTCCAGGGTGCCGTCCGGGTTCGCCCGAACCGCGGTGACGTACTCTTGCCCTTGCTGCGTGTCACCCAGGTTCCCCCCGACGACGATCTGCCCGTTCGCCTGGACAGCCACCCCGACGACCACATACCCGGACACGGTGCGCCACCCCGCGGGGTTCGCCAGGGTCGCCACACCGCCCGAGCCGAAGTCGGCGTCCAGGCTGCCGTTCGCGGCGTAGCGCAGAAGGTAATACCCGTTCGTGAAACCGGCGTTCTCGTCGTCCCACCCGGCGATCAGGATGCGGCCGGTCGCATCAATCGCGACGCCACCGACGTTGTCATCGCTGCCGACGTGGGTGACCACCTGCCCGCCGTTACCGAAAGTGGTATCGGCCGTCCCGTTGGCGTTGTACCGGGCCGTCACGAACTCATACGTGGTGTGCGACGGATCGCGCATACTGCCCGCGAGGACGATCTTGCCGTCCGCCTGGAGGGCGACGCGATCAGTACCGTTAAAGAGCTGGATGTTGGTGACGAGCTTGCCGCCGCTGCCGAAGGTCGTGTCCAGC
>DASXAN010000196.1:0-3341 GCA_036406755.1 Gemmataceae bacterium | reverse complement strand
TGCTCCGGGCCCTTCGGGTCGGCGAGCCACTTCCGGTCGGCGGCCAGGGCGTAGGCGTTCGGCAGGTACCAGTCGCTACACCACTGCCAGACGTTGCCGGCCATGTCGTACAGGCCGTACCCGTTCGGCGGGTACTGCTTGACCGGCGACGTCCGTTCGTACCCGTCTTTGCCCGTGTTCTTGTCCGGGAAGTGGCCCTGGAAGTTGTTGCACTGCGGGTGCTCTTCCGCGAACGGCTCGTCGCCCCACACGTACTTCTTGCCCTCCGGGCCGCCGCGGGCGGCGCGCTCCCACTCGGCCTCGGTCGGCAGCCGCTTGCCGGCCCACTTGGCGTACGCCTCGGCGTCGAACCACGAGACGTGGACCACCGGGTGGTCGTCCTTGCCGGCGATCGAGCTGCCGGGGCCTTCGGGGTGCCGCCAGTCGGCCCCGGGCGTCCACTTCCACCACTGGCTTGCGTCCCGCAAGTCGACCGGGTGGTCCGGCGGCGTGTACACGACCGCCCCGGCGGCCAGGTCCTCCTGCTTCGGGATCGGCGCGCCCGGCCGGGAGTACCGCTGGATGTCCTCAACCGTCGGCACCTTTTCGGCGGTGGTGACGTACCCGGTGGCCTCGACGAACCGGCGGAACTGGGCGTTGGTGACGTCCGTCTCGTCCATCCAGAAGCCGTCCACCCGGACGCGGTGGGCGGGCCGCTCGGCCGGGGCGGCGTCCGGGGCGTCGCTGCCCATCGTGAACTCGCCGCCGGGGACCCAGACCATTCCGGGCGGGCCGGATCGGAAGGCCGGCGTGAAGGTGACGACGGCGTAGGCCGCGGCGAACGCCGCGGCGAAAAGACCGCCGAGGACGATCAGCGAACGGCCCCGACTCGGGTTGGTGGAATTCGGACGCTTGCCCGCCCCGGTGACACTCATGGTTGCATCGCCCCTCAGCCGAACAATTCGTCCCGCTCTGGCGCGCTACCGTTCCGGTCCCACGCGCAGGAGGTACACCAACCCGTTGGCGTTCGCCGTCGCCAGGTAGCGGCCGTCCGGCGTGAACGCCGCCGCCCGGACGGGGCCGCCGAACGGGCCGGGGCCGATCGTCCGCACGCCGGACGGGCCGCCGGACCGGTCCCAGAGCCGGACGGTGCCGTCCTCACCGCAGGTGGCCACGAGCGGCCCCGCCGGCGCGAAGGCCACGCCGAGGACGTTGCCGGTGTGGCCCGGCCAGGTCGTTTCCTGCCCCGTGTCCAAGTCCCAGAGCCGGACCACGGCTTGCGGTGCGTCGCCGACCGCGGCCAGGGTGCGGCCGTCCGGCGCGAAGGCCACCTGATTGACGGCCGTGGGCGTCACGAACTTTCGCGAGCCCCCGTTCACCAGGTCGTGCAACCGGACGCTCCGGTCCTCCCCGCCCGAAGCCAGCAGCTTGCCGTCCGGGCTGAACGCCACACAGCGGACGGCGCCGGTGTGCCCGGGCAGCGGGCCGCCCGCTTTGCCACCGGCCACGTCCCAGCGCTTGACAAAGTTGCCCTCGCCGCCGGCCGCCAGCGTCCGGCCGTCGGGACTGAACTGGATGCCCGACGGCGAGCGCGAGTGCCCGCGCAGCACGCGAACTTCGGCGCGGCCGCCCAGGTCCCAGAGGGCGATCGTGCCGTCACTGCTGCCGGACGCCAACAGCTGGCCGTCGGGGCTGAACGCGAGGCCCCAAACGGGCTGGGCATGCGCGGCGAACGAATGGAGCACCTGCCCGCTCTCCAGGCCCCAGACCTTCACGACGCGGTCCTCGCCGGCCGACGCGGCCGTCCGCCCGTCGGGGCTGACGGCCACGGCGTTGACGGGCGCGAAGTGCCCGCGGCGCGGGTACAGTTCCTTGCCCGTGCCGGCGTCGATCACCCGGACGTGCGTGGCCCCGTGCTGCGGGGCGACGAACAGAACCTTGCCGTCGCGGCTCAGGCAATGGAACGCCCGGACGGCCTCCGCGGAGACTTCCACGGGGAACGCGGACCGTTCCTTGCGGGTGCCCACGTCCCAGCGGGTGAAGGTGTAGACCGGCCCGGGCGGGCCGATCGTCATCGCGGCAATCAGGGTCTGGCTGTCGGGGGTGAAGGCCATCTGCTCCGCCGAGGCTTCGACCGTACCGACCTCCGTCAGGGTGGCGGCGTCCCACAGTTTGAACCCGGTCCGGTCGCCGCTCGCCAGGAACTTGCCGTCCGGGCTGTACGCCACTCCCCCGACCGAAGCCGAATGGCCCCCCAGGGTGCGGACCTCCGTGAGTGTCGTCCCGTCCCAGTCAAAGACCTTCACGCGGCGGTCGAAGAAGGCGGCCACGGCCAGCCGCCGACCGTCCGGGCTGACGCACATCGGCCCGACGCCCTGCGGATGAATCGGGACCTCCTGAACGCGGGCGCCGGTCCGGGCGTCCCGGACGTGTACCCGCCCGTTGCCCTCCGAGAAGAGGTGGCGGCCGTCGGCGCTAAAGGCCACGGCGCAGGAAACCGTGGGGCCGGGTTGAGATTGGCTGAACAGGACCGTGTCCGCCCCGAGGTCCCACACCCGCACCGCACCGCCCTCCTGGCCGTTCCTCGTACCGGCCGCCAACAGTTGGCCGTCCCGGCTGAAGGTCACGCTGAAGACCCGGCCGCCCGGCCCTTTCAGGGACCGCAGATACGTTCCGGTCGAGACGTCGAAGAGGGCCACGTCCTCGTCGAGCGGCACCGCCAGGAGCTTGCCGTCCGGGCTTTGCTCCATCCACGACGTCTGTCCGACGCGCGGGAGCAGGAACCTCCCACCCCCGAGCACGGCCGCCAGTTCCGGCGGTGCCCGCCCCGGGTCGCCGCCGCCGGCCAGGGCCAGCAGTGGCGGCGGGATGGCGTCCCGCCGCAGGTCCAGCGGCCCGGCCGGGCCCCGCGGGGCGGCGTCGCCGCGGGCGGCCGCCGGCCGCTGCCACGGCTTCCGCCAGGCGGCGAGCGCGGCCAGGGCGACGAGCAGGCCCACCAGGACGGCGGCGACGAGCAGGAGACGGCGCCGGGGATGCGGCTCGCCCGGCGGTCGGGCCACGGTCTCCGGTGTCCGCGGGGACTCCACCGGGGCCGCGGCCGTGGGTGCGGTGAGGGGCGGCTGTTGCAGGAGCGCCAGCCGCTGGCCCAACAGGTCGGCGACTTCCCGCGCCGACGCCGGCCGGGCGGACGCGTCCTTGGCGTGCAGCCTGGCGATGAGGCCCCCGAGCCACTCGGGCACGTCCGGGTTGATCTCGCGGACCGGCTGCGGCGCGGCGGCGCGGATGCGGCACAGCACGCCCGCCGTGGTGTCCGCGCGGAACGGCGGCCGGCCGGTGCAGAGCGTGTACAGCACGCTGCCCAG
>DASXAN010000195.1:0-4888 GCA_036406755.1 Gemmataceae bacterium | reverse complement strand
CTCGACCGACACGTCGAACGGGACGACCGCGGCCCCATAGTTCAGCAGCCGCACGGCGGGCTCGGCCGGCACGTCAAGGGCGAATGCCGCCGCCCGCTCGACCCCGTCCCGGACTTCGCCGGCCGGGGTGTGGGCCAGCACCGCGTCGAACAGCCCGCGCTTCACGGCCGCGTCGGTGCGCCGGTCACGGTTCACCCAGGCGTAGGCCCCGGCGACGGCGGCCGCGATCCCGCCGGCGACCCCCTCCGGGTGGGCGTGCGTGACGGCCGCGGACAGTGCCGCCTGCTCGGCCACCGCCGCGAACCCGTCCTCCGCGAAGTACGCGGCCAGCGGGGCGATCCGCATGGCCGACCCGTTCCCGAACGAACCGCCGCCGAACAGCGACCCGGCCGCCGACCGCCAGTCGGCCCCGTCCCGGATTCTCCCGAGCAACCGGATCGCGCCCCCGCCGTACCCGCGGAGCGGTTCCGCATCGAACCGCCGGGCGAACGTCGCCGCGAGGTCGTCCTGGACGATCCGCCCGTGCCGGTCTAGCACCTCAAGGACGCCCAGGGCCATCGCGGTGTCGTCGGTCCACGGCCAGGGGCGGCGGGCGGTGGCCCGAGGGTCGTCGAGGAGGGCGCCGTAGTTGTCCGGGTGAAAGCACGTCTGGCCGAGGGCGTCGCCGACGGACAGGCCGTCGAGGGCGAGCCGGGCGCGGGCCATCCGGGAAGCGTGGTCCGGGGGACGGGTGGTCGTCGTCATGGTTGATGCGGTGGTGGTCGGTCCCGTCGCGGGCGCACGGCGGCGACGAGGGAATCACCCCAGTATGACCGGTCCGCCGGCCGGGGGAAAGGGGCGGCCCCGGCGTGTAGTGGTACAGTTTGGCCTTCCCGAGCCTGGAATTGCAGGGCGGCTGGGGCCAAACTGTACCACTACCCCCCGGCGGGCCGCTGCGTCCGCCTCGGGTTCGACGACGGCGGCCGGCCCGTTCGCCACTACCACTGGGCCATTGCCCGGTGCCGCAACGGCGTGACTCGGACAGGCTCGCAGGGCCCGGCCATTGACTGCACGACCCCCTCCGGTGCGGAGCCGCGGCGCCTATGGTCTGTGGGTTGGCGTCGTCGTCTGCGCCGGCCTGGCCTCGCGGTCCGACGCACTCGGGCTGCCGCCCTTCCTCGCCAAGTACGCCGGCGACGCCCTGTGGGCACTGATGGTGTTCCTCGGCGTCGCGTTCCTGGCCCCGGCTCGGAGCACGGCGGCGGTCGCCGGCCTGGCGGCGGTGGTATCGTGTGCGGTCGAAGTCAGCCAGCTGTATCATGCGCCCTGGCTGGACGCCGTCCGGCGGACGACCCTGGGGCACCTGGCCCTGGGCGATACATTCGCCTGGGGTGACATCGCCGCCTACCTGGCGGGGATCACCCTCGGCGCCGGGGCGGAATCGGCGGCGGGCGGCATGAACCGTCGCCGCCGGGCCGACCAACGTGGGGGGTGACCGATGGACGACCCGTTCGACCTAAGCCGCTTCGTGGACGCGCAGGCGGGCGACTACGGGCACGCCTTGGCCGAGATCAAAAGCGGCCGGAAGCGGACGCACTGGATGTGGTACGTCTTCCCGCAGTTCGACGGCCTGGGCGCCAGCCCGACGGCGAAGCGGTACGCCATCAAGAGCGTCGCGGAGGCCAAAGCCTACCTGGCCCACCCGACTCTCGGGCCGCGGCTGGTCGAGTGTGCGGAGGCGGTCCTCGGGGTGGAGGGGCGGTCCGCGACGGAGATCTTCGGCTCGCCCGACGACCTGAAGCTGCGGTCGAGCGCCACACTGTTCGCGGCTGAGTCCCCGCCGGGCTCGGTCTTCGAGCGCGTGCTGGCGAAGTATTACGGCGGCCGGCCGGACGAGAAGACGCTCCGCCTCATCGGCGGGCCCTGATCCGCGGCCCCGGTCACTTCGGCTCGTCGAACGTCTTCGGGTCCACCTTCTCCAGCACCTTGAACTCGACCAGCTCCTGCTCCAGGAACGGCTCGCCGTCGCGCTTGATCACCGCCTTCGTGGCCTTCCTGACCCCGCCGAAGTCTTTGAAGTCCGAGTACGTCGTCTCCTGCTTCATCTCGTTCCCCCCGATTCCGACCACGGTGGCCACGAGCTTGGCCGGCAGCCCGGTCTGCGGGTCGTAGTGGATCGTGAACTCCTTGCCGTCCGGCCCGGCGGCCGTGACCGCGCCCTTGTCCGCCCGGATCAACTTGAAGCCCGGGCCGGTGAGTACGGTGGGGTTGCCAACGGCCAGCTGGAGGTAAAGCAACCGCTTCTCGCCCTGGAGGACCCGGTCGTCCAGCGGCGTGACTTCGCCGTTGATCTTCTGCCACCCCTTGTTGCCGTTGATGACCGTCACGCCCTCGACCTGGTTGCCGCCGACCTCGACTCCGAACTGTAGGCGGTAGTGGTCCAGGCCCTGCGTGGTGGCCTGACCGTGCATGGGGTTCGCGGCCCCGCCGAGGTGGATCGTGCCCTTGGTCTTCACCTCCGCGGTATGGACCTTTTCCAGCCGCTCGCGGCCGCCGAGCGCCCGGATCGCCCGGTCGATGACGGCCTTCGGGTCGTCGGCCCGGGCCGAACTCCACGGCAGTGCGACGACGACGGCGAACGCCCAGGTGAGAGAACGCTTCATGGGGATGGCCCTTCGAAGACCGGACGTGGCGACGCCGTCGTTGTACCGCGGCGGGCCCCGCCTTCAACCGCCCGGCCGGCGGCCGGGTCGGGCCGGCACGAACCCGCGGCGGCCGTGGTGTGTCACTCCGCGGCTCGCCCGTTCCGCCGACCGTAGCCCGATGGCCCGGACCGACACCATCCGCAAACCGAAGCAGGACCGCACCACCGACCCGGACCCCGACCTGCTGGAGCACGTCCGGTCCCTCGGCCTCTCGACCGTCGAGGACTACGTCGGGTGGTGCGGCCGGCACGGGTTCAGCCGCCGGACGGCCAAGCACTGGCGGGTGCGGATGAAGGAGCGCAACTACGCCCACCGCGCCGTCGCCGACGCCCGGCTGGCCCGGAAGAAGCAGGAACTCCGCAGGCCCGAGGAGGTCGTCGACCGGATCTTCGCCGGCGAACTCCGCGAGGCGGACGTCACCGAGCCCGACCTGAAGGCGGTCTACCGGGCGTGCAAGTCGGCCCGGGACTCGCAGTGGACGCGGGCCGCCTTCCACGACCTGCTACACCACGTCGGCGCCCGCTCCGGCCTCGCGAGCGGCCAGCCGGTCGTCGCCCAGTTCGGCTGGCAGGCCGGGAACACGTTCATCGACGGCCTGCTGGCGCTGGCCCGCCACTGCGACGGCTGGCTCCGCCCCGTCGCGGACTGGGAGCCGCGGACGCACAACACCCGCCGACAGTTCGCATCGCTGGCCCGGCACCTGCTCGCCGAGTGGCCGGTGCCGGCGTTCCTGGACTCGGTCTGGTTCCTGGGCAACGGCCGGGCGGCCGTTCGGCAGCAGGGGTGGTTCATCCACGTGGGCCGGGGGCGGAACATCCGCACGGCGGACCTGCCGCTGCCGTACACGAAGCGGATGGCCCACCACTTCCTGCTCGCCCCGCCGGACCTGACGGCCGAGGCGGCGCTGCGGTGGGGCCAAATCCACGGGCTCGGCGGGGACGGGCGGCTGGCCCGGGCGGTCCTCGGCACCCGGCTCGGCACGGCCTTCGGACACGACGACTTCTGGGTCACGGTGCTGCGGTTCTTCGTCGCCAACCCGATGCTGGATTTGGCCCACGTCGGCCCGATCATCGATTACGTCGAGCACCAGCGGTTCGCCCCGCAGGACGCCTTCGCCGCCCCCGGCGTGGTCGAACGCCGCGGCCCCGCGCAGCCGAACTTCACGATGAAGGGCCGTACGCCGGCCTCGCTGCTGCGGCAGGTGGGGGCGTGGCACCGGGCGCTGGCGAAGGCGCGGCAGCCGAAGGCGGAATGGCCGTCGTCGGGGATCGCGGAGTTCGAGTTTGTCGAGGGGGCCGAGCGGGGCGGCACCCGGAAGGTCTGGACGATCATCGAACTGCTGAGCACGCGGGCGCTCGTCGCCGAGGGCCGGGCGATGAAGCACTGCGTGGCGACCTACGCCCACTCGTGCGCGACCGGGGAGTGCTCGATCTGGGCCCTGGAGGTGGAGACGGCCGAGGGGCGGGCGAAGGTGCTGACCGTTGAGGTCAACACCCGGTCGCGATTGATCTGCCAGGCCCGGGGCAAGTGCAACGTAATGCCGGGGGAGAAGCACCGCGGCATCCTGCGGCGGTGGGCCGAGCGGGCGGGGCTGACGCTGGCGAATTACGTCTGACCCGCCGGCCATTTCGCCGGGACAAGGCGACCTACCCGCCCATCATCCGCCAGGCGTCGTGGAGCAGCTCCCGTAGGTCGGCCCGCGTCACCGCCGCGAGCAGGACGAGGACGTACGGGTACGGCACGTAGTGGTCGGTCACGAAGAACACGGCCGGGTCGGCCTCGATCCGCATCGCCCGGTCGGCGAGCGTCATGGGGACGACGATCGTCTCGCCGTCCTCCTTGAGCCGGGCGATGAGCTTGCCGCGGACCTTCATCGCCGGCGTCCGGTAGGACGTGGACTCCTCGACGCCGGGCAGGGCGAGCGCCAGGTCGCGGACGGTGGCCCAGGTGACCTTGCGGCCGGCCGGCTTCTTCCGGGACTTCGCCATCGAGTCAGGGTAGCCGCCTCCGGCGGCGCCGTCCCGTCTTAGCCGCGAAGCGGCGGCACACCTTAGCCCAGGGCGTCAGCCCTGGGTTTCGGCACCAAATGTCCGGTCCGGCGCGTGGGGCAGGCGGAGCCTGCCCCACGCGCCGGACTCTCGTCGGCCCGTGGACCCAGGGCTCGCGCCCTGGGCTAAGGTGTGCCGCCCCTCCGGGGCTAAGAC
>DASXAN010000194.1:0-3499 GCA_036406755.1 Gemmataceae bacterium | reverse complement strand
ACGCCCGGCGGCTTGGACGTCTGCCCGGCGTGCAGCTCCAGGAACCGCCGCCAGTGAGCCGCCGACCGCTCCGCGTCCCCCATCCAGCCGCGGACCAGGGCCAGGTTCTGCTGCATCCGCGCGTCGTCCCCGACCTTCGGCAGCGCCGCCTGGAACTGCCGCACCGCCCGCCCGAAGTCCTGCTGCAAGCTGGCCGCGACGCCGAGCAGGTTCCGCACCAGCACCGGCGGGTGTGAACCGGCCGGCCCCTCCAGCAGCTCGCGGGCGGCCGCCGGGTCGCCGCGGTCCAGCCGGTCCTTGCCTCGCAGCGGCAGCAGTTCCGCCGCCGCCTGCCGCACCACCGGGCTTTGGCCGCGGACCGTGGCGAGCGCGTCGAAGAGCTGCTCAATCGCCTCCAGCCGGCCGAGCGAGCGCAGGCACTGCACGACGGCCCGATCGTCCTCGACCGACCACCCGGCCGGCGCTTCCGCCACGCCGGCGGCGAGCAGGTGCAGCTGCGTGAGCAACCGCTGCTGGACCGGCGTCGGGGCCAGCTCGGCCGCCCGCGGCAGGAGTTCCGCGGCCTCCGCAACCCGGCCGAGCGACAACCGGGTGAAGGCCAGGTTGATGCACGCGGCCGCGGACTTCGGGTCGTGGGCCCGGGCCGCGGCGAACGCTTTCTCCGCCGGCGTCAGGTAGCCTTCCGCCAGCAGCAGCAGGCCCCGCTCCAGGGCCAACGTCGGCTCGTCGGCGGCGGCGCGGTCGAGCAGGCGGCGGGCGTCGGCGAGCCGGCCGGCCCGGCGATATTCCCGCGCCAACCGGCCGACGACCGCCGGCCGCGGTCCGCCCGCTTCGATCGCCTGTTCGAGCAGTTCCACCGAGTGCCCGCTGGCGGCGGCCAGCAGCGCCCCCAGCCGCGGGTCGGCGTGGCCGAGCTTGGCCGCCTGCCGCAGCCACTTCGCCGCCTCCGCCGCGTCGCCCGCCCGCAGCGCCTGGGCCCCGGCCATGAAGGCCGTGCCGCCCAGTAGCGGCGCCAGGTTCCACGTCTTCAACCGCTCCCGCGGCAGCGCCTGCCAGCACCGCAGCGCCTCGGCGTAGTCGCCGCCCCGCCACGCCGCCTGGCCGCGCAGCGCGAACGCGTGATCGGCCGCCGCCCCGGATGCCACGGACGGGTCTTTCAGCAGCTCGGCCGCCCCAGCGGTGTCGTGGCGGCGGTCGCGGATCAGGGCCAGCAGGTGCCGCCCCTCGGCGGCCGTGGTCGGTTCCGTCGCCGCGTGCCGGGCCGACACCTCGGCCGTGTCCAGGTGCCCCGCCAGCAGGGCGGCCGCCCCGGTGAGGTAGTGGTACCAGGGGTCCTCTGCGGCGACGGCGGCCATCCGCTCGGCCAGCCGGGACAGCGTCGCGAAATCGTCGCTGGCCCAGGCCAGGGCCGCCCGGCCGGCCAGGGCGGTCGGGTGGCTCGGGGCCAGCCGCAGGCACTCGTCGAGGACGGTGACGGTGTCGGACGACTTGCCGGCGGCCAGCGCCAGCCGGGCCGCCAGCAGCAGGTACGGCAGCCGGGCCGGCCCGCGGGCGCGGTCCAGCGACTGCCGAGCCATCGCCAGGGCCGCGGCGTGGCGGTTGTCGGCGGCGGCGACGGCGGCCAGGCGGGCGAGCGGCCGCGGGTCGGCCGGGCTGTGGCCGTGCCACGTCTTGAGCCAGTTGACGGCCTCGGACTTGTCGCCGCGGCGGTAGGCGAGTTCGGCGAGCAGGTCGTGGGCCGGGCCGCTGGTCGGGCGGAGTTTCAGCACCAGCTTGGCGACGTCCCGGGCGTTGCCCGGCCGGTTCTGGCCGGCCAGCCGGCGGGCGTCGGCCAACAGCGCCGTCTCGGCCACGGCCGGGTAGTCACGGCCGGGTGCGGTCGGGAACGTGCCGGGGTGACGCTCGGCCCACCGCTCCAGGTACAGCCGCTCGGCCGCGTCGAAGTCCCATTCGTGGGCTGTGAAGAAGGCGCGGGTCGCCGCCCGGTCGGCCATTGCCGCGGCGAACAGCTGCTCGTCGTGGGCGCGGCGTACGCCGTGCCGCTGGGCGGCCCGCACGTACAGCCGGGCCGCGTCGGCGGGGACGGCCTCGGGGCGGAGGGCAGCGAGCAGGTCGTAGATCTCTGCGGCGGTCGGGTCGGCGGCGTTGGTGGACGTAAGGATGTTCGCCAGCTCGGCGACCTCGTCCGCCGAGACGGCCACGCCGGCGGCCTGGGCGGCGGCGAACACCGCCCCGGCGTGGCGGGCCCAGACGGCGTCGGCCCGGACGTTCAGCGACGCGATCAGGCCCAGCGCCCGGCGGACGTTGGCGCCGCGGTCGCCGCCGGCGTGGGCCAGGCAGGCGGCCAGCGCGCCGGTCGTGACCGCCGACGGCGGCTTCTCCGCGGCTTGGGCCTTCTTCAGGTGCGGCAGGGCGTCGTCGTAGCGGCCGAGGCGGGCCAGGGCCAGCCCCAGCCCGCGGCGGGCCGGCAGGTGGTCGCCCCCCTTGAGCAGTTCCGCAAAGACCGGCAGCGCTTCCTCGGCCCGGTCGCACGTCACCAGCGTCTCTGCCAGTGCCACCCGGGTTTGCTGGAGCACCTCGGCGACCTTGTCCATCCCGAGCGGGCAGACGAAGGTGGCCCGCTGCGTCCCGGCCCGCTGCGCGAGGTTGCGGACCCACGAGTCGGCCGGCAGCGTCTCCGCCCACAGGCGGCTCGGATGGCGGACGTACTTGGGTAACCCGTCGGCGGCCGTCGTCTTCTGGAAGGCGCGGAGGGCCAGCAGGGCGTCGCCGCCGGACTCGGTCAGGGCGACGCCGAGCTGCCAGGCGACCAGCGGACAATGCGGCGCGAGGCGGTTGGCCTCCGCCAGCACCCGCAGGGCGTCCCGCGGCTTGCCGCCGCGGAGGTAGACGGCACCGAGGTACAACGCGGCGTCGGCCTGCCGGCCCTGGGTGCCGGCGTGGGCTGCTTCAAGCGCCGTGACGGCGGCGGCCGCGTCCCCGCGGCGGAGGTGGTACAGCCCCAGCCAGAACGACGCCTCCGGGCATGGCGACTGGCGTTCGAGGATCAGGCCGAGCAGTTCCGGCAGGGCCGTGGCCTCGGGGTCAGCCGCGGACAGGCGGCGGGCCTCGGCCAGCATGGCCTCGACGACCCGCCGGCTGGCGTCCGCCTCGCTCAACCCGACCAGGGCGGCGACCGCCCGGTAGTGCTCCAGCGCCTCGGCGAACCGCCGGTCCCGCAGGGCGGCTTCGGCCGCGGCGTACAGGCACTCCGATTCCAGCTGCCACTGCTCGGCGTGCCACGGCTTCGACGGGGCGTTCGGTGCCGGCCGGTGGCGGCGGACGAGGGCCAGGGCGGCGGCGTAGTCGCCGCGGTCCAGGGCGCGGCGAGCGGCCCGCAGGGCGTAGCCCGGGCCGCGGACGTAGACGACGGCCCAGCCGGCGGCGGCGGCGATTGCCCCGGCCGCGACCAGCCCCGCCGTCACCGCCGTCGCGTCTGCCACCAGGACTGCCGCCATAG
>DASXAN010000193.1:0-2767 GCA_036406755.1 Gemmataceae bacterium | reverse complement strand
GTGCAGCGGCCGTTGGCGACGGTGGTGATCGGCGGGGTGGTCGGGGCGATGGTCATGTCGCTGCTGGTGCTGCGGGTGCTGTACCTGTTGTTCCAGCGGCCGTGGGGCGGCGGTGCCGTCCGTTCGGAAGCGCGGCCCGTCGCAGGGACGGTGCCGGTGTAGTGGTTCGGATATCCCAAGACGGGAGGAGTCCGATGAAGAAGACGTTGTGCCGGGTTGGCCCGGCCCTGTTCGTGGTGCCCTTGCTGTTCGCCCTCGGCGGTTGCGCCAAGGAGACGCCGAAGGCGGAGCTGCCGAAGGGCAAGGCGGTGCAGGTGGCCGACGCCGCGAAGGACGGCCACGACCACAGCGGCTGGTGGTGCGACGAACACGGCGTCCCGGAGGAGGTCTGCGGCCAGTGCAGTGCCAAGGCTGCCAAGGAGGCCAAGGCCAAGGGGGACTGGTGCGGCAAGCACGACCGGCCGGACTCGCAGTGTTTCGTCTGCCACCCGGAGCTGAAAGAGAAGTTCGCCGCGATGTACCGGGCCAAGTACGGCAAGGAGCCGCCGCCGGTTCAGGATAATGACAGGAAGGATGACAAGAAGTGACCAACCGCACGAACCCGCCGGCGAGGACGGGCGGAGGGGCAAAGGTCGATGGCTCACGTTCACGGCGGGCCGGCCACCGGGCGATACCTGGGGTGGTCGATCATCCTGACGCTCGCCTTCGTGGCCGGTGAGGCGGTGGCCGGGTACGCCTCCAACAGCCTGGCCCTGCTGTCCGACGCCGGCCACAACTTCGCCGACGCCCTCGCCCTGATCCTCTCGTGGTACGCCGTCCGGGTCGGGCGGTGGCCGGCCGACGCCCGGCGGACGTTCGGCTACCACCGCGTCGGCGTGTTGGTGGCCCTGGCCAACGCCGTGTCCCTGGTCGTCATCGCCCTGCTGATCTTTTGGGAGGCCGTGCAGCGGTTCCGATCCCCCGAGCCGGTCCAGAGCGGGTGGATGATCGGCGTGGCCGCCGGGGCCATCGTGCTGAACGCCCTCATCACCGTCTGGCTCCGCGGGGAGGCGAAACACGACCTGAATATCCGCAGCGCCTACCTCCACATGCTGGGGGACGCGCTGTCCGCCGCGGGCGTCGTGGCGGCCGGCGTGTTGATCGCCCTGACCGGCCGGGTCGTTTTCGACCCGGCGGTGTCGCTCCTGATCGGCGGGTTCATCCTCTGGAGTTCCTGGGGCATCCTGTCGGAGTCGGTCAACGTGCTCTTGGAAGCCGTGCCGAAGGGGCTGGACGTGGATGAGGTGGTGCAAGCCATCCGCCGCGTGCCGGGCGTGCGGGACGTTCACCACTTGCACGTCTGGACGATCTCGCCCGGAATGCCGGCGTGCAGCTGCCACGTCATCGTCGGCGAGCAGAGCGCCCGCGACGGGCAGCGGGTGCAACAGTCCGCGGCCGAACTCCTTCGGGAGCAATTCCACATCGCCCACACGACGATCCAGGTGGAGGTGGACGGTTGTGACGCCGGCGCCGCCGACTGCGCGATGCGACCGCTCGCGGACCATGACCACCACGAGTGACGTCATTGGCGCGGGCTTGTTGCGAAGCGCGACGTGACCGGCTCACGTCCCCGGCCCGCCGTCGCCGCCGTCGCCCTCGCGGGCCTCCAGGTGGAACGGCTGCCAGATGTGCGGCCGGGCCAAGGGCTCGATGTGCAGCACCACCTCCCCGCCCTGGAACAGCCGCACCGTCCCCGACGACTGGCTCACCGCCACGGCCACCGCCTGCGTCGTCTTGCTCACCGCCGCCGCCGTCCAGTGCCGGCTGCCCAGCCCCTTCGACAGCGTGATCCCCTCCGCCGCCACGTCCAGGTAGACGCACGCCGCCACCGCAATCCCGTCCCGGCCGATCAGAATCGCACCCTCCAGCTGAGCCAGGTCCTTGATCGCCTCCCGGACCCGCCGGTCCCGCACGTCGCGCTCCGCCGCACTGTAGCCGCGGAACGGGTTGAAGTTCAACGGCCGGGACATTGTCAGCACCCGCTTGGTGTCCCCGACCACGAACATCGTCCCGACCGGCTTGCCCTCCCGCCCCTCCCGGCCGATCTCCGTCGCCAGGTCCACCACCGCCCGCAGCACGTCCAGCGGCACCTGCGTGTTCAGCCGCCGCAGGTCGCTGGCCGTCAGTCGCTCCAGGTGCTCGCCCAGGTGGATGACGCTGAGGCTGTCGATCGGCTCCGGCCGGTCCGGGTCGGCGGCGATGCCGTTGTAGAGCAGGATGACGTGGGCTCCCGGTTGCAGCTGCTCGTTGGCCACCGCCTTCAGCAATGCCAGACTCACGCGGTCCTCGATCGGTTTGGGGTCGGCCTCCAGGTCCAACAGCGTAAGGTGCTTGTGATCCTTGACTTCGGCCATCAGGGCGGCATTCTGGGCGGCCACCAACAGGCGGCAGTTGGGCAGGTGGGCCAGGACGGCGTCCCAGTTCAGCGGCGTCTCGGTGATGAGCACGACGGCGTCGGCCGGCAGCTCGCCGTACAGGTGCTTGGCCGCCCGCAGCAGGCCGACCGTCTGCGGCGGCAGCGGGGCGGAGTCGCCCTTGGCGGATGACGGTGGCACGCCCGGCTCCGGCACGAAGGGAACGAGGTGACGAGTGGGACGTCGGCAGTATCCTATTGGCGCATCCGGGATTCAGCAAACCACCGCCGCAAAATCTCCCCGGATGGTCCGGGGGTTGTCCCGCGTTCAGGACCGGGCGTAAACTAGGGGGGTTGGGGCGAACTTGACGGGAG
>DASXAN010000192.1:0-1863 GCA_036406755.1 Gemmataceae bacterium | reverse complement strand
GACGACGGCGAAGTCGGCCGACTTACCGGGTTCCAGGCTGCCGGTCTCGTCGGCCCAGCCGAGGGCTTCAGCCCCGCTTAGAGTCGCGAGCCGGAGTAGCGTGTCACCGGAAAGGTCGCGATGCCGCGAGCGGACGAACCGGGCCTCGGCGAGAATGCTGAGGTCGGGATTGGACGCGAGGCTGTCGGTGCCGAGGGCGACGCGGACGCCGCGGGCCAGGAACTGGCGGAATGGGTGTGGCGGGTGGCCGAACGCGGCGTGCGTGCGGGGGCAGTAGACGACCGAGACGTTCGTGGAAATCTGGATCTCAGCGGGCAGGTAGTTGCAGTGAATAAATAGGGCGGGAAACGGACCACTAGCAAGGTTGACGACCTGTTCCCACGAACGCACCAAGCCGCTCGGGTCCCAGACCCCCAACTCATGCAGGAACGGCACGAGTGCGCCAGTCTGGTCGCGCAACAAATCGGCCTCGGCCGCCCATTCGGCCAAGTGAATTGCAATCGGGAACTGACGATGTTTGGCTCGGTCAACGACCCTTCGCAGCAGCATCTGATGAACGCTGTATGGAGCGTGAGGGCTGATCCCGGGACGAAGGTATGTGTGGAGGTCGTTTGACTCGTCCTTGCACAGTTCTTCGGTCCAGTTGTGCCAATCGACCGCGTTTTCCCAGGCACTCCTGGCCCGCTCGGCGGTCAGTCCGAGTACTTCTTGAAAGACGACGGTTCGGCAGTCTGCATGCATCATCGCCGCCTGCCAGCTCCAGCCCGTGCCCGAGATATCGCCGATCAGCGTCGAGCCGGCGAAGGTGGTCTCTACCAACCCGGTATGCACGTCTTCGACTTGGTTTTCCCGGTCCAGTGCCCGCCTGTGAGCGATCACTTGCCGCAGCCAGCCGACGAAGTCCGGCGTCGGCGGCGTCCGGCCCCGCGCCCCGGTCAGGTCCAGATGCGTGTGGGCGTTGACGAACCCCGGCACAATGGCGGCGTCGCCGAGGTCGAGGTCGGCCGTGCGGGTGCCGTGCGGCTCGACGGCGGCGATGCGGTCGCCGGCGACGGTGACCAGCCCCCGCTCCAACGGCGGGGCCGACACCGGGAAGACCCAGCGAGCGGTCAGCGTGAACTGGTCGGCCATCGGCGAACCTCGGGCGCGGCGGCGTGTCCGTTCGATGATTTACGGAAGGGATCCGGCCGGATGAGGACGCCGTTTCGAAAACGGCCGGGGCCGCCAGCCCTTGTGGGTTCGAGTCCCACCCCTTCCGCTCAGCCTGCTTCGCCCGCCGGCCTTAACCGCGGCTCCCGCGCCGGGCCCTGCGCCAGCTCGTACAGCTCGTCCCTCGGCTCGATGGTGTACACGCGGCGGTGCAGCCCGGCCACGACCGCACGCAGTGCCGCCGCGTCGAACCGCTCGGCCGGCGTGTCGAACGGCGTCAGGAACAGCTCCAGCTTCACCGGCGGCGCGTCCCGGTCCATGTAGTTCGGCACGCGGAAATCGACGCCGGCAATCCACAACCCGCCGACCCGCGCGAATGGCCGCAGCCGGGCCTGCCAGATCGTCCGCGCCTCCGGCCCGTCCGTCGCTTCGGGCGGGTGGCTCTCCCAGATCGTGAACGGCAGCGGCTCGACCAACCGCCCCGCGTCGCTGCGGAAGCACGCGAACAGCTCCTGGAACAGATTCCGTGCGATCCCACGGCCGCGGGCCGCCGGGGCCACGCCGACGTAGCAGGCGTAGCCGCCGTAGCCGGGCAGGAACGACCCGTAGGCGAACCCCGCCGGCGGGTCGTCGGCCGCCAACAGGTGCGGCCACCAGCGGTCGCGGCCCGTCCGCCGCCGGCCGAGGCCGCCGGCCATCCAATCCCACGGGATG
>DASXAN010000191.1:0-2063 GCA_036406755.1 Gemmataceae bacterium | reverse complement strand
CCTCCAGCGCGTCCAGCTTGCCGGCCAGGTCCTTGCTCGCGGCGACCAACTCCTTCGCCTTCCCCTCGCCGTCGATCAGGTCGTTCCGCTCCCGGATCTGCTTGCGGACGGCCCGGATCTGCTGCACGGTGCCGGCCAGTTTGGCGAAGTCGTCGCGGAGTTGCCGGGCGAATTCGAACTGCGGCGCCAGGTCGGTCTTCACTCGCGGGTCGATGCGGACGGCGAACTTGACCGTCTGCGGCTTGCCGTCCACCGTCAGCCGGGCGGCGTACTGCCCCGGCGGGGCCAAGAACCCCCCGGCCGGGTTGCCGGAATCGACCTTGGCCTTCGGGATGATCGCCCCGCCGGGCAGTTGCAGGTCCCAGACGAACCGCTGCACCACGCCCGGATCGACGGCGATCAGCCGCTTGGGCTCCCTCACGTCGCCCCCGTCCGGGTCGTCCTCGTCCTCCTTGTCCTTCGCCTCCTCCTTGTCCTTCGCCTTCTCGTCGGTGCCGGTGAAGGTGACGAGCACCTGGCCCTTGGCGTTGAGGATTTCGAGCTTCACCGGCGGGGCCGCCGGCGGCGGGTCGCCGGCCTTCTTGGCGACGAGGAAGTGGATGACGGCCCCGACCTCGGGGTTCTTCTCCGCCCCGCGGCCGGTGTACGAGAACCCGCCGGCGTACCGCCACCGCACCGCCGGGCGGACGCTGAACAGGTGGGCCGGGTCGTCAGCCGCCTTCGGCGTCAGTTCGCGGACCGGGGTCAGGTCGTCGAGGATCCAGAGCGACCGGCCCATCGTGCCGACGACGAGGTCGTTACCCTTCACCTGCAAGTCGTGGACGGCCGCGGTCGGCAGGTTCAGCCGCAGCGGCTGCCACGTCGCCCCGTCGTCCGTCGAGTAAGCCACGCCGCGCTCGGTGCCGACGTACAGCATCCCCTTCTTCGCCGGGTCGGTGCGGACGGCGTGCAGGTGTACGTCCTGCGGCAGCTTCGCCGCCAGGCCCGTCCACGTCTTGCCGAAGTCGGTCGTCTTCCACAGGTACGGCCGGAAATCGTTCATCCGGTGCGCCTCGGCGACGAGGTAGGCCGTGCCGGCGTCAGTCGGCGACGGCTCGATGCACCGGACCGTGCCCCAGTCCGGGAAGTCCGGGATGGCGCTGGTGACGTTCTGCCACGTCTTGCCGTCATCCTGCGAGACGTGGACCAAGCCGTCGTCGGACCCGGCCCAGAGGACGCCCTTCTGCTTGGGCGACTCGGCAATGGCGAAGATGGTGCCGTAGACCTCGACGCCGGTGTTGTCACCAGTAATCGGGCCGCCGGACCACTGCTGCTTGTTCTTGTCGTTGCGGGTCAGGTCGCCGCTGACCGCCTCCCAACTCTGGCCGGCGTCATGGGTGCGGAAGAGCACGTTGGCGGCGTGGTAGAGGGTCTTGGGGTCGTGCGGCGAGAACATGACCGGGGCGGTCCACTGGAAGCGGTACTTCTGCTCGGCCGGGGTGATGCCGGACGGGTTGGCCGGCCAGGCAGAGACGTTGCGGCTCTGGCGGGTGCGGCGGTCGTACCGGGACAGGTAGCCGCCGTACTCGCCGGAGTAGACCACGTTCGGGTCCATCGGGTCGGGGACGGAAAACCCGGTCTCGCCGCCGCCGACGGTGAACCAGTCGGCCAGGCGGATGCCGGCCGCGGACAGGCTGTTGCTCGGCCCGCTGGCCGTGCCCAGGTCCTGCATGTTGCCCATGACCCGGTACGGGACCGCGTTGTCGCAGTTGACGTGGTAGAACTGGCTGATGGCCATCGGCGGGGCGTACCACGTCTTGCCGCCGTCGGTGCTCACGTCCACGCCGCCGTCGTTGCCGACGATGATGCGTTTCGGGTTCTTTGGGTCGATCCAGACGTCGTGGTTGTCGCCGTGGTGCAGGCCCTTGACCAGCTTGAACGTGACGCCGCCGTCGATCGACTTGAGCATCGGCACCTGCGGGCACCAGACCACGTCGGCGTTGGCCGGATCGACGGTCAGGCACGAGTAGTACCAGGCTCGCTGCCGCAGGCTGTGGTGGTCGCTGACCCGCTTCCACTTCTCG
>DASXAN010000190.1:0-1902 GCA_036406755.1 Gemmataceae bacterium | reverse complement strand
CGCGAGGCGAACAATTGTTCGCCTCGCGCAGGTGGTCAGGCGGCCGGCCGGAGCAGCATCGCCGCGGACGGGTGGAAATACCGGCTCGCCTTGCGAGTCACCCGGCCGTCGGAAATGAGCGCCAACATGCCGTCCTCGCGGAACAGCCGCAGCGCCCGGCTGGCGTACATGGCCGACTTGCCCATCAGCTCGACGCCAGCCGTCCGGGTGGAGATGAAGAACGGGGCGTACGGCCCGGCCCGCCGCTGGAGCAAGACACACAGATGGCCGAGCTGGCGGACCAGAGGTTGCCGATACCGAAGCGTCGCCGGCGTGGGCGTCAGCGTTGCGGCCTGCCGCCAGAGGTCGTCAATCGGCCGGCAGCCGATGGGACATTCCACGTCGGCCCACACCCGCCGCCACGTCGCCAGCAGCTCCGCCCGGGTCCAAACGCCAGCCCCCCAGGTTCGGGTCTGCCAGTCGAGGGCGACGTAATCGAGCTGGTCCGGGTCCGCACCCCCCAGGTGGGCGTGAGACTTCACCGCCGCCGCTAAACGACGCAGGCCGGCGTACAACCGCTGGGGCGTGTCCGGGGCGGTGTGCGGGATCGTCGCCGCGACCGCGGCCAGGGCGGCGGGGTCAGGCTCCGCGGTCGCCAGGTCGAGTTGTAGCCGGTCGGGTTGTGGAAAGTCGTCGCAACGTGGCTGGACAGCCACGGGTGAAACCGCTATCATACTTGTACCCTTGAATCTCGCCCTCCGAATGACCACGGCCGCGAACCGTGGTCATTCGCTTTTCAGGTCACGTCGGCGGCGGCCGGAACATCCGGCGTCGGGCCTTCAACATCTTCCCCAGCCGGTGCCGGCACTGGTACAGCGTCCGTCGCAGTTGCGGGGTGGCCCGGCACCAGTCCTCGGGCCGGGCGAAGTCCGCTCGCCTCCCGTCGGACGCCAGCAACACGCCCTGGTCGTCGGCCAGGATCAACGTCGTCAACAGGTCGCACGGGTCGGCCGCGGCGTCGGCGGCGGCGACGTGCTCCGCCGTGGCCTTCACCCGGCAGTCGGGCCGGGCACAGACCGAGCACTCCCGCCAGACGGTCCGCTTGCCGCCGCGGTCCTCATGCCAGCCGTAGGTCGTCGGCGCCCCCTGGGGGCACCGACAGAACCGGACCGCGGCAACCTCCCGCGCGGGAGGTTGAACCGGCAGCTCGACACCCCGCTCGGCCAGGGCCTCGCCCATCGCCTTGCGGACGTCGGGGTCAACCCGGGTCCACGTCTTGCACGCCCACTGCAAGTACCACGTCGGCACGTTGGCCGGGAGCTGGCCCCGGAACTTGCCGAACGGCATCCGCACCGCAGGCGCCTCGGTCGTGTCGTACAAGCCTTTGTTTTCCATCCCGCTCCCCCTTTCGCCCACCTGGCCCGTTCACTACCCCGACCAGCCTCCCGCGCGGGAGGCTGGTCACAAACCCGCCGCCGCCAGCTCGGCTCCCGCCCGGTCCGCCGCCCGGTGCCGCTGGTTCGGCGTCCGTACCGCCGATGCCGGCGTTTCGGCGGTATAGTTCGCCGTCTGCTGGGCGATGAACCGGTCCAGGGCTTGAACACTGGTGAGGCACCGACTGCCGACGCGGACGAACTCCAGCTTGAGCCGCGCCCCGCCCGGCTGCCTGACGCCGACCCGGCACCAACGCCAAAGGGTAGACGGGTTGACGGGCCGGCCCTGCCGGCAGGCCGGGAACCGGCGGGCGGCGTCGCTGAACCCGATGAGCGTTTCGCTGTGAATGTCGATCATGGAAAAGGCTCCCCGTAGGGGACCGCCTCCGAGTGAGGCGTCCGATACGGGGAGCCTAGCGCCGCCGCAACCGCGGCCGGGGTTGGCAACGTCCGCTGGCCCGGTCGGCGCGCGTGCCGGCCGCTTACCCGA
>DASXAN010000189.1:0-5259 GCA_036406755.1 Gemmataceae bacterium | reverse complement strand
CGTCAGGCGCGGTGAATGGACCGATCGGGTGCGGGACATGTCGCCTCCAGCCAGTCCTGACCCGGGCGAACCTCCGATCAAGTATAGTGCATAAAAGTACAGTATCAACTTCGGTGCGCGGGCGGCGAGCTGCGGAACGTCGCACGCCCGCCGGACCAGTTACGGGGCCTTCTTGTCCACCGGCAGGTTCGGGAACGCCACCATCGTCTGGCTGTCGTGCGGCTCACCCGGCTCCAGCACGACCGGGTTCACCCGCGCCTTGAAGTTCTCCACCGACACCAGCTCCAGCTCTAGCGGCCGACTCCCCAGTCGGGCCTCCAGGTCGTCCCGGGAGTTGACCCGGCCGAACGCGGCGGTGGCGGCGGCCGCCGAGCCGTAGAACCGGTGCTCGGACGCTTCGAACGTGATGCCGACCGGGCGGACGACCATCGGCTTCTTGTCCGGGTATAGAACGCGGACGACCAGGCACGGGGTGCCGGGCGGGTCGGCCGTCTTGAAGTCGTTGTCCGGGTCGGTATCAACCCGCAGCGGCCAGGTCTTCTCCAGGGAGACGAACAGCTGCACCGGCCCGTCCTCCGTGGCCACCTCGGCCCTCACCTCGCCGGCGGCGAGTTGGGCCGGGTCGATCGACACCTTCTTGCCGGCGGGCGGAGGCGGGGTCAGGTCCGCCCACACCTTGATCGTTGCCGGGCGGTACCGCTCGAGGCTCCCGGGCCAGTCCGAGGCCAGCATGGTCCAGGCCGGGGCCGGCAGCTGCGGCCGCTCGTCCACCCGGACCGTCTTGGCCTTGCCGCCCGACTGCGGGGTCACTTCCCACCAGACGAACGCCGGCCGGGGTTGGACCAGCGTGTCGCCCTCGTCCAGCGGCTGGGAGGCCTGTTCGAGCGTCGTCGTCAGGGCCAGCAGATTCCCCTGGTTGGTCCAGGTCGGGTGATAGTACGCCAGCCCCAGCGCCCACCCGGACTGCGGGTCGCGGGCGACGCGGTTCCGGGGCAGCTCGTCGGCCAGCAGGGTCCGTTGGAACCGTACCCCGGTCCGGTGGTCCTTGAACAGCCGCACCAACATGCGGTCACCGCGGCGGAGGTCGAGCAGCTGCTTGGCCTGGAGGACGCGGCCCTCGTACACCTTCGGATCGAGCTTGCCGCTCCAACGGAGGTTGTAGAGCGTGGTCCGGTCGCGGTCGGCCGGCAGCCCGGCCCCGTTGACCGCCTTGCCGGTCGGGCCCATCAGCCGCAGCTTCGGCCGCAGGGCCTGGTCGACCATGTCCGACAACTTCGAGTTGTCCCCGGCCACCCACAGCCGGCCCGGGTCCGGGAACGCCTCCACGTCGCCGAACTGGTTCTGGGCGGTCGTCAGCTCGCTTTCGGTCACGCGGAACAGGACCATCTGGATGGAGACGTCCGCGTCCGCGAAGGCGGCCCTGAGCCCCTTCTTGATCGCGGCCACGCGGGACGCCTTCGGGAACGACATGTCGGCCCCGTCGGTCAGGACCAGGAGCGTCTTCGCCCCCTTGTAGCCCTCCGGGAAGTCCTCCTTGGCCTCGACCATCGTCTTCAAGAGCGGGGTGCCGCCCTTCGGCTCGGTGTCGAGCGCGGCGATGAGGTCGTTCAGTGGTTTTTGGTCCTTCGCGGTCCAGTCGGCCTTGCCCTTGAAGATCAGTTCTGACCCCGTCTCCTCGGTCCCGAGCACGGCGACCAGGTCCTGGTCCCGGCGCTGCGCCTCCGTTAGTTGGTAGTACCGCGTGGTGTATCGCTGCTGGTTGAACACCCGCTTGTGGCCGAACTGCCGCACGCTCAGCGGCGTCCCGGCCGGCAGGCCGCGGAGCACCTCCTTCAGCGTCGCCAGCGCCTTCTTGTTCTTGCTGTCGTCCTTGGTCCAGTCGGGGTCGGCGTTCGGCCGCTCGGCCATGCTGCCGGAGAAGTCCAGGACGATGGCGATCGCCCCGACGTCCAGGTCGTCGCTGGCCCGGACGGCCACGGCGGCGTCGTTCGGCGGCGTCGCCCGGGCCAGGATCAGGTCCGGCGTGCGGGTCAGCTTCACCTCCGTCTCCGCCTCCCGCCCGAGCCACTGGCCGCGGAAGTAGCCGTGGAGGATCAGCTTGGCGGTGTCGTCGGTGGCCAGCCGATTCGCTTCGATGTGCACGTCCCGCGTCGCCGGCAGGGCGATCGGTTGCCGCGGCCGGTCGTCGCCCGGCAGCGACAGCGCCGCCGACTGGCTGAGCTGCGGCCAGAGGGTGACGTACCCACCCGGCCCGGCCTTCGGGGACTTGACCGCGAACGTCAGGGTGCGGCTGGACTGGTCGGTCAGGTAGACGCGCGGGTCGAACTTGACCCGCTCCAGCACCAGGGCGTCGGCCCGGAGCAGGTCCAGCACCGGCTCCGACCCCGGCGCGGCGGCCGTGCCGTCGCCGGCCGCCCGCTTGGCGTCGCCCAGGTACAGGTTGGCGGCCTCGCGGAAGTACTGGTCCGGCCGCGGCTCCGACGAATACCAGTGGTCACGGGCCGTCCGCAAGGCGAGGCCGACGAGCAGCGCCTGCCACCGCTTCTGGCGGTTGACCGTGGCCGGCTCCGGCCCGTCGGCCGGGCGGAAGGCGACCGCCCACCGGCTGCGGGACTCCGCGACCGTGTCGGGAGGGCGAGGCTCCTGCCCGGCCGCTGGCGCCCCCGGCTCGGCGGGAGCCTCGCCCTCCCGGGCGGCGGCCAGCAGCTGCCAGTGCCGGCCGATCTGGTCGCCGACGACCGTGACCTGCGGCTGCCAGTTGTCCTGCGGCAGCTTGGTCAGCTCGGCCTGTAGGGCGTCGGCGGCGAGCAGGTCGCCCTTGCGGTCGGACCGCTGGTCCTTGGTGACGTCGCCGAGGACGGCGGCGGCCAGCCGGCCCCACCGCAGCGCCTGGCCGCGGCGGGCCGCCCGGATGTCGTCGGCCGTGGCCGACGTTGGGGTGGCCACCGGGGTCGGGTTAATCACCCACGCCTCCGACAGGTTGATGACCTGCTGCCGGCTTTTCTTCGCCAGCGACGCGCGGAGGTCCGGGTCGAGGAGCATGGGCGGGACGGCCAGCGCCTGCTCGATCTGCTCCCACACCCCTTGCAGGTCGCGGTCCCGCAGATCGCGGCAGCGGTCGACGTACTCCCGCCTGAGCCGGTGGACGGCGTCGTGGACCTCGGCGGCCAGCTTGTCCACGCCGACCGGGCGGTCCGGCCCCTCGAGCTGCCTCGCCAGCGGGTGGACCTTGTTCTGCCACAGGTCGCGGAGGTCTTCGACGCGGGCGTCACTGCCGGACTGCGAAGCGACCCAGCGGGTCAGCGGCGGGAGGTCGGCCAGCGCGTCGTCCCGGGCGGCGTAGGCGGTCTGGAGTGCCTGGCCCTGATGGAGTACGTTTTGAAACTGCTTCTCGGCCGCGGAAAGGTCGTCGGTCGAGCGCTTGTGGCCGTCGTCCAGGGAAGCGAACAGCCAATCCTCCCCGTTCCGCCGGCGGATGTCGGCCTCGACCACGGCCGGCGCCAGGTGCGTCCAGAGCCGCTCGCTGTACGGGTGCCCGACCGGCCGATCGCCGGTCGGCAGGTTGACGCCCAGGGCGGCCCGCTCGGCCAGCCGGCGGACCTCCAGCGCCCGCTTCCACAAGTTCAGCGGCGGCTCGACGGCCTGGGGGTCGAACTTCTTGGCCTCGTCGCAAAACCGCTGGATCATGACCAGCAGGTGCGCCTCCGCCGGCCGCGGGGGGCCGGCCCGGCTGAGCGCTTGCAGGTCCGTCATCAGCCGGGCGGCCTTTTTCAGATCCCCGCCTGGGGGGGCCGCGTTCGCCGCCTGCTTGAGGAGGTAGTCGTAGAACCGTGCCCGCAGCGCGTCCGGGGGGATGCCCTTCGCGTCGGCGTCCTTCGCCAATTTGGCCCACTCCTGCTCCCAGTCCGCCGGCTTCGCCCCCCAGATCGGGTTGAACAGGGAGTCGGACGGGGCCGGGCCCGTCGCCAGGCCGAGGGCGGCCGGCAGCGGCAGGGCGTTGCCGCGGCTCTGCGGCGGCTGGCCGGCCAGTTGCAGCCCGCGGCCGGCCCGCAGCTGTTCCTCGTCGGCGTCAAGTTCCTTGGCCAGCCGGGTCGCGGCCGCATCCTCCTTGGCCCGCAGCAGGTCGCCGTACCGCAGCAGCAGCTCGCGGTACCGCCGCCACAGTTTTGGCGTGTACACGGCCGGGGACGGCACGCTGTCCTCCAACCGCTTGCACTCGGCCCAGTGGGCCAGCAGGGCCGGCGGGGCGGTGAACGGGACGACCTCCGGCCAGTCGGCCGGCGTACCGGCCTCGGCCAGCACGATCTTGTCGGCCCGCTCCCGGCCGCCGTTGGCCGGCAGCAGGATCGGCGTCTGCGGCGTCGGCCGGGTGGCGCGGGACCAGCTCTGCGTCTGGTCGTGGACGTAGGTGAACAGGTCGGCGGCGGTGATGAGCGTCCCGCGGGACGGGGCGGCCGCCCCGCTCAGCCCGCGGACCAGCATCTGGGCGAACGCCGTCGTCCCCCACTCCTCGGCCGCCCAGGACCGCTCCCCCTCGTCGCTGCCGCAGACGACGACCAGGTTGGGCGCCTTGGCGAACAGCCCGTCCGCCTCCAGCGCCTTCAGCGCCCGCACGCAGTCGTTCTGCAACTGGCCGAGGGCCGGGTCCGGGGTGAGCCGGGCCGGGTCGAGGAGTAGAACGACCTGCTTTTCCTTCAGCCGCGGGGAGTCGGCGAGGCCTTGAATCAGGTCGCGGAGGTAGAGCCGTTCGCCGCCGGCGGCGAACAGGAACGGGCCGACCGGGTCCGCCCCGCCGTGCAGGCCGAGGTAGACGACCAGCGGGTTCAACTCCCGCTTCTCCAGCTTCTTGAGCCAGTCCGACAGGTCATCCGGGCGGAGGGATTCGGGCGTGACCTGGCCCGCGTCGGCGAGCCGCGGGGTGACCTTGGACCCGCCGGCGGCCTGCGCGGACCACGCGGCCAGCCGCTCGCCGCCCCGCCAGCCGTACACGTCCAGCGGGGCGTCGAGTTTCTCGACGTCGGCGACCGGATCGGCGCCGACCACGACCAGGCACGCCGCCTTCTGCGGCCGCAGGTAGTAGATGAGGACGACGATCAGGGCGGCGCAGGTCAGCCCGCCGAGGGTCAGCCCGCCGATCTTTAGCCGGCGCCTCCAGGCGGACGGCTGGCCGGCCTGGTCGGCCGGCTTCCAGGCGTATTGCGGGCCCTTGCCGGCCTTGGCGGGGCCGTTGGCGGCGGCCTTCCAGGCCGGCGGGCCGGC
>DASXAN010000188.1:0-2711 GCA_036406755.1 Gemmataceae bacterium | reverse complement strand
TGATGTCAATGAATGATTTGTGGGCGAAGTTGAGCAACCGCTCGGGCGAGCCGGAACCAGGCGGACGCCGACCCGTTCGGGCCGGCAACAGATCGAGTTTACACTGTCAATCGGGGTTAACAGCGCGGCTTGGTCGGATGCGGACGGGATCGTATCCGCGGCTTGTATTTGTAAATTTATACACCAAGATTGAACGGCGGTCCGGAATCGGACCACCGACTCAGGGTGTCCGGAAATGGCCGCTTCGATCCGCCCCGGAAAACGGTGGTGTTCGGCCGCCGGGTCGGCGCCGGGTCGCAAGATGTCCTGCCATGTCGCGCCAGAACAAGGATGTTATTCGGCCGCGGCCGGTTTCACGGCCGGCCGATGAACCGCAGCACCTGCGGCTGCGCGGCCGCCGCGCCGGACCGGACGGCCGCCGGCCGCAGCCAGCCGTACAGGGCCGACTCGGCCCACAGCGTCGCCCGGACGAACCGGGTCAGCCGGAACCCCAGCCAGGCGCCGGCGGTCTGGATCAGCACGTCGGTGACGCTGGGTAGGTGCGACGGCAGGAAGTATCGGCCGGCCTCGACCAGCACGGCCGCCGCCGCGGCCAAGCCCACCGCCCGCCGGAGTGTGGCCGGGCGGTAGATCTCCCGGGCCGCCACCGCCAACAGCACCCCCAGCGGCAGGAATGACAGCCCCTTCAATAGGAACCGGTCCAGGGCGTTGTACTTGCTGTTCCAGTAGTAATCGACGAACGGGGCCAGGGCGAAGTGCCGCAGCCCGACGGCCGGCAGGTCCTGCGCGTCGGCGGCGAAGGCGGCCGGGTCGGTGGTGAAGTCGAACGGCCGCCAGTTGGCGTACAGGACGGCCCCGAGCCACGCCAGCCCCAACACCGGCCCGAGGAGCCCCAGCCGCGGGGCGAACGCCCAGGCCGCCAGCGGGGCGGTGCGGAGGCCCCACCCCAGCCGCCACCCGGCCAGCACCCCGGCCGTGCCGGCGACGATGTCCGCGGCGTCGAACGTCCGGGAGTAGACGAACAGCTTCAGGGCTTCGATCGCCGCCGGCGCCAGCAGGACCGGACCCAAACCGACCGGCCGGTTGCCCGGCTGGCGGGACCGCCGCCGGGCCAGGGCCGTCAGCAACCCCAGGGGGGCGAACGCGGCCGCCGTCAGGGCGGCCTTGCCGGCCGCGGCGGCGGTCAGCCCGTCGGCGAACGGCACCAGCCGCACCCGGCCGTCGGCCGCCTTGGCCGCCAGCTCGGCCCGGCCGACGACGAAGTCGAACGGCATCAGGGCGGCCACCACCAGGGCAACCACATACGCCGGCAGCAGCCGCCGGCCCAGCCCGGCCAGGCTGGTGACCGCCTCCAGCCGCCGGGCCCAGCCGGTCACCCGCTGGCCGACCGCCACCCACGCCACCGCCCCGACCGCCCCGCCGGCCGACTCGACCACGATGTCGTTCAGGGACACCGTCCGGGGCGGGAAGTAGAGCTGGAGGAACTCGACGCCGACGGCCACGGCGGCGGCCCCGGCCGCCACGACCGGGGCCGCCAGCAGCCCGGCCCACCACCGCCGGTCGCAGCACGCCGCGGCCATCAGGGCGAAGCCGAGCACGGCGTACTGGCCGACGCTCACCACCCAGTCGCCCCGGGCACCCAGGTCGGCCGGGTCCCAGAGGGCGGTCTGGCGGAAGGCGGCGACGGCCTCGTCCAGCGGCCGGGGGGTGTAGTGGAACGGCAGCAGGCCGCCGTAGACCGTGAACACGACCACGCCGACGGCCGCCCACCGGTAGTGGGCGACCGTCGGCGTGGCGCGGACGGTTCGGGGACGAGAGATCGGACGCACCGGCGGAACCCCCATGTCAGTCGGGCGTCACGCCGGCTGAGGCTCGGGGACGGCGGCCGCGGGCCGGGCCGCCGTCACCCGGACGGCCTGCTCCACCTCCGCCGCGGTCGGCATGCCGAACAGCCAGCGGAGGAGGTGGAACGGGATGCCGACCATCTTCAGGACGGTGCACAGGATGATGCACACGTCCAGCCAGGGGTTGACGGCGTCGATGTAGTACAGGTCGTAGATGATCTTGCGGCGGACGCTGTCCAGGTCGGTGTCGGCGGCCAGCTGCACCTGGGCGAACCCGGTGACGCCGGGGCGGACCCGCAGCCGCTCGCCGTACCGCGGCACGGCCCGTTTCAGCTTCGCGACGAACTCCGGCCGCTCCGGCCGCGGGCCGATCAGGCTCATCTCGCCCCGCAGGACGTTGATCAGCTGCGGCAGCTCGTCGATGTGGGTGGCCCGCAGGACGCGGCCGACGGGGGTGACCCGCGGGTCGCCCTTGCTGGCCCAGCACGGCCCGGACTGCTTCTCGCAGTCCTGGTACATGCTGCGGATCTTGTACATCGTGTACACCCGCCCGCCGCGGCCGACGCGGGTCTGGGCGTAGAACGCCCGTCCGGGCGACGTCAGCCGGACCACGGCCGCCGCCACCGCCATCACCGGGGTGGTCAGGACGAGCAGGGCCAGGGCGGCGACGAACTCGGCCGCGGCCCGCACGGGCGGGTACCACGTCCGCAGGGCGGGCCGCCGGGCGGCGGGGTTCCCGCGCAGCGGGTCGTCGGCGGTCAGACCGTCGGTCGGGTCGGCATCAAACTCCCAGGGCATGGGTCGACACACCTGTGCAACGGGGTGGGCACCGCCGTGCGTGCAGTCACCGCGACTGCGAGGATCGCG
>DASXAN010000187.1:0-1674 GCA_036406755.1 Gemmataceae bacterium | reverse complement strand
GAGAGCAACGAGGCCCACCGGCTCAAGCAGCGGTGGGCCTCGTTGCTCTCGGCCCACCCTACGGTGAGTACGGTGACAGGCCCACCCTGCGGTGAGTTTGAGGAGATCGTCCCATGCCCAACTACCGCCGCAACTACGTTCCCGGCGGCACCTACTTCTTCACCGTCGTTGCCTTCGGTCGGCGGCCCATCCTGACGACCCCGGCGGCCCGCCGCTGTCTGCGGGAAGCGTTCGCCACCGTTCAGCACCGGTGGCCGTTCTCCGTCGTCGCCATCGCCCTGCTTCCCGACCACCTGCACACGATCTGGACCTTGCCCGAAGGGCAGGCCGACTACTCCGTGCGATGGCAGCGGATCAAGGACCTGTTCACCCAAGGGTTCCTCGACGCCGGCGGGGCGTCGGAGCCGGTCAGTGCGTCGCGCCGCCGCCGAAGAGAGCGGCAGGTGTGGCAGCGGCGGTTCTGGGAGCACACGGTCCGGGACGAGGACGACCTGAAGCGGTGCGCCGATTACGTCCACTGGAACCCGGTCAAGCACGGCCTGGTCGGCCGGGTCCGGGACTACCCGTGGTCGTCGTTCCACCGGTTCGTTCGGGCCGGTGAATATGAGCCGAACTGGGGCTCAGTCGACCCGTGTCCGGGCTTTGACGCGCCGGAATGGGAATGACGAATTGCAATGACGTGGAGTGGGCCAAGATGTAGGGTGGGCCGAGAGCAACGAGGCCCACCGACTCTCAGAATCGGTGGGCCTCGTTGCACTCGGCCCACCCTACGGGCGACGGACGAATGCTGGACGGAGGTGGGCGATGACGCTTGAAGAAATCCGGCGTGCCGGGCTCGAAGCGCTGCGCGAACGGCTCGGTCGGGCCGGCATGATTCGGTTCCTCCAACAGTTCGAAACCGGCCGCGGCGACTACGCGAGCGAGCGGCATGAGTGGGTCGATGAAACGGCTCTGGACGACCTTCGGGCGCTGGCGGGTGGAAAGTCGAAACGCCGCCGCGGGCAATGACCCGGTCGGGTCCCGCCCTCCCGTTTGCTTACTGAACAAAAATATCCTATCATTGTGACGGCGTGCGACCGGGCCAACTGCGGCCCCGTTTGATCGCGCGTCGCGCACTGCGCCGATTCCGCGCGTCCGGAGGGTATCCGCACATGTTGAGGCCGCCGCACGTCTCGAACATGCGGCCGTCCACCGCCCTGGTCATGGCCGCCGGCCGGCCGTGTCGCCAATTGTCGCGGTGTGTCGCACCAGCAAAAGATGTTTGCTCGCGCACCGGCCGGCGATTGTGGCCCGACGGGAAATGTCCCAAAATGTCCCGTTTTGTCCGCTCAGAAAAAGATGTTATTTGCGAGACGCCCTCGCCGCGGCCGTCAGCCGGTGTTGAACTGCCGGTCCCCCGCGTCGCCCAGCCCCGGCACGATGTAGCCGCGCTCGTTGAGCCGCTCGTCGATCGCCGCCAGGTAGATCGGCACGTCCGGGTGGTGGTCCCGCAACAGCCGCACGCCCTCCGGGGCCGCGATCAGCCCGAGGTACTGGATGCGCTTCAGGCCCCAGCGCTTCAGCACGTCCACCGCCGCCACCGCCGAGCCGCCGGTCGCCAGCATCGGGTCCAGCACCATCGCCCGCTCGATGGTCGGCTCCGGCGGCAGCTTGTTGTAGTACGTCACCGGCTTG
>DASXAN010000186.1:0-4481 GCA_036406755.1 Gemmataceae bacterium | reverse complement strand
GTCCGTCCGGCTTGCGGCCGTACATGCCGGTGAGGATGCCCTCGCCGAGGACGTGGTTCCGCATCGCCTCGAGCAACTGGTCACGGGTCGCCCGGCCATCAAGGCCGAGGGCCGTGTCGAGGGCGTAGAGCTTGAACAGGTACCGGTGCTGTGGGCCGGGCGGTGGAGACGGGCCCCCGTAACCGAGCCGGCCGAATGCGTTCGTCCCCTGGCGGGCGCCGCTATCGACCGTCGGGGCCGGCGGGATTGCCGACTCGAGGTGGCGGCGGTCGGCCGGCAGGTTCCAGAGCAGCCAATGGGTGAACGTGCCGCGGGGGGCGTCGGGGTCCTCGCAGATCAGGGCGAAGGACCGGGTGTCGGCCGGTGGGTCGCCCCACTCCAGGGGCGGCGAGTCGTTGCGGCCGTCGGCCGTGTACCGGGCCGGGATGCCGCCGCCGTCACCGAACGCCGGGCTGCTGATCGGGATCGCCTTCTTGTGGTTGCTCATGCAATCCCCTCCGAAGGTGTCATGGCTGCGGCCCGGGTGCGTCGGATGACATCCGCGAGGTCCCCGGGCACGGGTACGTCGAGCCGCGGCAAATTGTATGCCCGAGGCAACCGCGGCGTGTCGATTCGGCACCCCGTTCGCAGCGATCATCGGGCGATATGTAGAATGGCGATAGGGAGACTCTAACCGTGGCCACGTTCATCGTATACCGGCACCGCGGGAGTGGCCCCGACGCGGCCGACAAGCGGGCCGTGGCGCGAGTCGAGGCGGGTAGCCCGGAGGAGGCGTGCCGGTTAGCCGCCTCGGGCGTGACGCTAGCCGTGGGGCAGACGTTAACGGCCGAGCCCGCCGAGCTGGCGGACGCCCAGGAGGCGCAGCGGAACCGGACGTCGCGGGACCTGGCGCGGGACACCCGCGGCGGCGTCGGCCCGACGCCGGAGGGCTGACGGATGCAGACACAGTACGCGGAGCGGGAGCCGACGCGGGCTGACGTGGACGCCCTGCCGGGGCCGGTGCTGGTCGAGTTCGGCGCCCCGTGGTGCCCGCACTGCCAGGCCGTCCAGCCGTACCTCGCCGGTCTGCTGGCGCACTTCCCGCAGGTCCATCACATCAAGGTCGAGGACGGCCGGGGCAAGCCGCTCGGCCGGTCGTTCCGGGTGAAGCTCTGGCCGAACCTCGTCTTCCTCCGCGACGGCGGGGTGGTGCAGCAGTCGGCCCGGCCGGGGAAGGACGAAATCCGCCAGGGGTTGGAGGCAATCACGGCCGGCGGGTGAGTCCGGCCGCCACGGCCTGTCTGGCCTTTCTTCTCATCCGGCGGTTCCGATCCGGCCCCGCGGCGGATACAATCGTCCTGACTACCTGCCTCCTGCCGGACGACCCGCTATGCGTCGCATCGTCTCCCCATGGCCGTTCGCCCTCGCCGTCGTACTCGCGGCCGTTCCCGCGGCCCCGGCCACGCCGGCGAACAAGAAGGCGCTCGCCGACTACCTAGGCCCGCTCGCCCCGGCGAAGGGAGTCGACTGCCGCACTTGCCACGTCGCCGCGACGCCGACGCCCGAGGACCACGACCACAACCCGTTCGGGGAGCGGCTGGCCGCGGTCCGCAAGGAGCTGCGGAGGGCCGGCAAGCCGTCCGACATCCGCGCCCGCTTGGAGGCGGTCGCCGACGAGGACAGCGACGGCGACGGCGTAACCAACGTCGTCGAGCTGCTGACCGGGCACGCCGCCGGCGACGCCGCCGACGTGCCGGTCGCCGCCGAGTTGGCGAACGCCGCCGTGCTCCGCGACAAGCACCGCAAGTATCTGGCCGCCTACCAATGGCGGCCGTTCGAGCCGGTCACGCGGCCGCCCGTTCCGACCGTCGCGCACTCATCGGCCGACATCCGCAATCCGATCGACGCCTTCCTCGAAGTCGCCCGCCGCGAGCAGGGGTTGGTCGCTCAGCCGCAAGCGGCAAAAACGATCCTCTTGCGCCGGGTCTATCTCGATTTGATCGGGATACCGCCGACGCCTGCGGAGCAACAGGCGTTTGAAAACAACACCTCGCCGGACGCCTACGAACGGGTCGTCGACCAGCTGCTGATGTCGCCGCAGTACGGCGAGCGGTGGGGCCGGCACTGGATGGACGTCTGGCGGTACAGCGACTGGGCCGGCTACGGCATGGAAGTCCGTGAGAGCCAGCCGCACGTCTGGCGGTGGCGGGACTGGATCATCGAGTCGCTGAACGCGGACAAGGGCTACGACCGGATGGTGCGGGAGATGCTCGCCGGCGACGAGCTGGCCCCGACCGACCCGGCGACAGTGCGGGCGACCGGCTTCCTCGTCCGCCAGTACTACAAGTTCAACCGCAACGTGGTCTTGGACAGTACGGTCGAGCACACCGCCAAGGCGTTCCTCGGGGTGACCCTCAACTGCGCCCGCTGCCACGACCACATGTACGACCCGATCAGCCAGCGGGAGTACTACTCGTTCAAGGCGTTTTTCGCGCCGGTCCAGTTCCGCACCGACCGTGTGCCCGGCGAGCCGGACGCCACGAAGGCCGGGCTGGTGCGCGCCTATGATGCGGCCGCAGTCCCGCCGACGCACCTGCTCATCCGCGGCAATGAGAAGAGTCCGGACCCGAAGCAAGTCTGTCCGCCGGCCGTGCCCGCGGCGCTCGGCGGACCGCCGCTGGCCATCGAGCCGGTGGCACTGCCGATCGACGCCTCCCACCCGGACCGGCGTTGGTTCGTGGTCGCGGAGACGCGGTCTGCGGCGCGGCGGGCGGTTTCGAACGCCGAGGCGGCATTGACGGCCGCGCGGGCCAACGTCGCCCGCGCCGCGGTCGGCGCACTGTTGCCGACGCCGGCCGGCCCACTCGCGGCCGCGCCGGCGCTCCGGGCGGCGGAACGCAGCCTCGACTTGGTTCGTCAGGACGTTGCCGTGGCCCAGGCGGCCTACGCGGACCTGGAGGCGACGCTGCGAGCCGAACGGGCCGAGGACGCCGGTACACTGACGACGCCGGACGGCGAGCGGTCGGCCGAGCTGGCCGTCGTCGCCCAGCGGCAGCACGGCGTGGCGAAGGCCCGCCGCGAGTTGTTGGCCGCAGAATTCGCTATGGAAACCGCGGCAGCGAAAGCCCGACCGCAGGCCGCGGCCAAACTCGCGGCCGCGCGGGTCGCGTTGGCCAAGGCGGATGCCGCCGCCGCGGCGCCGCTGGATGCCAAATTCGGCCGCCGGCCTCAGGCGACCTATCCGACCGTGAGCACCGGCCGGCGGCTGGCCCTGGCCCGGTGGATCACCGGCCGGTCCAACCCGCTCGCCGCCCGCGTGGCCGTCAACCATGTGTGGGCGCGACACTTCGGCCAGCCGCTGGTGCCGACGGTGTTCGATTTCGGCCGCAACGGCCAGCCGCCGGTCCACCCGGCGCTGGTCGACTGGCTGGCCGCCGAATTCATGGACGGCGGCTGGAGCCTGAAGCACCTGCACCGGCTGATTGTCACGTCGGCCGCCTACCGCCGCGACTCCCACGCCGACCCGGACTGCATGAGCCGTGACCCGGACAATCGCTACCTGTGGCGGATGAACCCGCGGCGGATGGAGGCCGAGGTGGTGCGGGACAGCGTTCTCGCGGTGGCCGGGCAGCTCGACCCGACGCCCGGCGGCCCGGACCTCGACCACGAGCAGGGGCTAACGACGTTCCGCCGCAGCGTCTACTACCGGCACGCGAACGAAAAGCAGGTGCTGTTTCTGGCGCTGTTCGACGCTGCCAACGTCAACGAGTGCTACCAGCGCTCGGCGAGCATTGTCCCGCAGCAGGCACTGGCCCTGGCGAACAGCCCGTTGACGCAGGCCGCGGCGCGGCGGGTGACGGAGCGGATCGCCGGCGAACTCGGTTCTGCGGCCGACGGCGAAGCGTTCGTCACGTCGGCTTTTGGCTACGTCCTCGGCCGGAATCCGACGGCGGACGAGCTGCGGGAGTGCGTCAGTTTCCTGGCCGGTTCCGGCTCGGCGAAGGCGCGGGAGCGGCTGATCCACGTCCTCTTCAACCACAACGACTTCGTGACGGTCCGCTGAGGAAACCAGTCATGCACATGGCGTCCCGCCGCACGTTCCTGGCCGACCTCGGCATGGGCTTCACCGGCTTGGCCCTCGGTGCCCTGTTGGCCCGCGACGGCGTCGCCCGCGCCGACACGGCCGGCGGCTGGTCCCCGCCGGACGGCAAGCCGCACTTCCCGCCGAAGGCCAAGAGCGTCATCTGGCTGTTCATGGTCGGCGGGGCCAGCCACGTCGAAGGGTTCGATCCCAAGCCGGCACTCAACCAGTACGCCGGCAAGACCATCGCCGAGACGCCGTTCAAGGCCGCGCTGGACTCGCCGCATCTCAGAAAGAACTTGCGGGAGTTCGTCCCCGGCCAGCACAAGGTCCAGCCGAAGGTGTTCCCCCTCCAGATCGGTTACGCCAAGCGCGGCACCTGCGGCACCGAGGTCAGCGACTGGTGGCCGCGCGTCGGGGC